>JBEKBK010000011.1:0-39078 GCA_050015435.1 Bryobacteraceae bacterium | reverse complement strand
CGTATTACGTAGCGCGATGCCGCGTGGGTTCGCCTCCCGACGACTTTTCGCCGAGCGGCCAGGACTGGGCTTTCCCTCCTCCTAACCGGCAGACGCACCGCCAGAATGGCTACGAGCTATTCGCTCAATCCATCCGGAAGAATGCGCGGCATGGGGGCGCTCTGCGCATCGATCACGTGATGCGCTTCTTCCATCTCTACTGGATTCCCGATGGGATGGCGGCTTCCGGCGGCGCTTACGTCCAGGATTTTGCGGACGACTTACTGGGGATCCTGGCGCTAGAAAGTGTCCGCGGAGAGTTCCTGGTGATCGGCGAGGATCTGGGAACGGTAACCAATGAAGTGCGGCAGGCGCTGGCGGAATCCGGCATCTTGAGCTACCGGGTCCTGTGGTTCGAAAAGCACCTGGATGGAAGTTTTCGCCGTCCGGAAGAATACCCGGCGCAAGCCGCGGCTTCCACCACGACGCATGACCTGCCGACGCTGGCCGGGTTCGCGTCCGGGCGCGACATAGAAGCGCGCAAGGCGGCCGGCCTGATTGACGACGAATCCTATCATGCTCAACTGCGCGATCGCGAAAACGAGATCCGCCGCATCCAGCAGGTTCTTCGCGAGTCCGGCTTTGAAAATGACCCCATCGGATTCCTGTTTTCCGCGCCGTGCGAGCTCGCCATCCTCAACCAAGAGGATCTGACCGGTGAAACCGAGCAGCAGAATCTGCCCGGAAGCACGTGGCAATATCCTAACTGGCAGCGGAAGATGAAAGTTGCCGTGGAGGATTTTGGTCCACTCGCGGATCGGCTTGAGGAAACGCTGGCGCGCAGCGGAAGAAAGTGCTGCGTGAGCGAGCCGCGCCGAACGAAGTAGCATGAAAGCATGGCTCTCGGAAAGGCGATCCGCGGACTCAGTTGCGGCCTGACCTTTCTGGGCGCTTTGTACGCCTTCCAGCGCCCGTGGCATCAGTATCCGGGCGTGGAATACCGGAACTTCGAAGTCCCGCCGGATTGGCAGGAAAATGGCGAGTGGGCCTTTGCCCGGCTGATGTTTCCCGGAGGGCCGCTCGACGGTTATTATCCGCGCTTCCAGGGAGATTTTCGCAACGGCCTGTCGCTCTGGACACAGGATTATCCTCGCGCCGATCGCCATTTTTCCCTTGCTCTGCGGCGCTTGAGCAGAACGCGCGTCCGCTCGGTGGAGCAACCGGTGTTGCTCGAAGATGGCGATGAGGTGTTCAATTGGCCGTGGCTCTACGCGGTCCAAGTGGGCGAGTGGGGGCTGACTCAAAACGAGGCCGCTATCCTTCGCGAATACCTGCTGCGCGGCGGTTTCTTCATGGCCGACGACTTCCATGGCGTCGAGGAGTGGGCGGAATTCGAGAAGAGAATCAAGTACGTGTTCCCGGACCGCCCGATCGTCGAGATCGAGGACAACGACCCGATCTTCCATACGGTGTACGATTTGAACGATCGCCTTCAGGTTCCGGGCCAGGCGCATTTATACCCGGGGTATAAGAACAACGGGATCGGGGCGCACTGGCGCGGGATCTACGACGACCAGGGACGGATCATGGTCGCGATCTCTTACAATTCAGATCTCGGGGACGCGTGGGAATTTGCGGATGATCCTTACTATCCCGAGAAGTTCTCCGGGTTCGCCATTCGCCTGGGCGTCAACTACGTGATTTACGCGATGACCCACTAATGTTTTGGTGAGCAGAACTGAAGAGGGTGAAGTGCGGGTTATTGGAAACGCAGTGTGGCTGAAAGCAGTCCAGATTTGGCGGCGAAGGATCGCTTTGGGTAAAATTCGTCCTGCTGAGGCTGCCAGCAAGAACGCGTTGCGCCTTTGCACCCGGAAGCACGGATGGAAAGTAGCGTTCTTTGAAGGCGCGACTTCAGCAGATCACCATGTTTCAACTGATCCAAGGAAGAGGGAACAGCACGAAGGGAAACGTCGGATCGTACATGGCTCGCCAGCGGCACTTTGTCCTCATTGTCATGAGTGTAGTTTTTCTAGTTTCGAAGGCAAACGGGCAGCCAACGAATCGCTATCGGGGCCTGTACCAGAACGATACTTACGCGTACGCGGTCACTCTCCCGCCCGAAATTACTGCCATTGGTGCCTCTGCACCGAATCCCAACCATGGCTTCACGACACCCCTTCGCGCGGCGGACGCCTCGGCTAAGGTCTACAAAAGCACCGATTCATACCTTTGGGTGGACGCTTTCTATGTCCCCGCGGACGGTGTAGATAGTTTGTCCGACGCCGTTAAATTTAACATACGGATAGCGGAGGGAGGGTTAGATACTACCTTGAAAGTTCGAGAAGAGAAAGAAACGTCTTGGCCAATATTAAGGCAAGTCATGTGCATTCCGATTTCGACGTACATGGGATACGAATGATCGATGAGGAGGTTATACCGATTCGAGACGCGTTCATGTACACAGTCGGTCTGCGGACAACTCTCAAGCGCTGGCCAGCCGACCATGCGCTCTTTGAGCAGATCGTTTCCGGTTTTAAGACGCTTCCTCTGCAAAAGTGACAGGTGAGAGCGGAAATTCATCTCGTTCAATGGTCAGCACGTTACCCGCCAACCCCTTTGCGGCGGCGAAAACGGCGGGAACGCGGCGTCAGCGGACCGGAATTAGCGCGCCTGAAGAACGGGATGGATTAAGTATCCCTGAAGTGCCTCGTCGCTGCGTTCGACGGCAAAGTACTTCACTTCACGGCTGATGATCCTGATGTTTAGGCTTGCTCGGAACTCACTTTGATCAGCGTCCTTGGATAATAGGAACAATGGCCTTCCTGGCGCAGCTTGATGGATTCGACGCCAGCTCTCTCGATCTCCTGCAAAGAATTCTTCTGATCAGTGACGGTACACTGACCGAGACTTTAGAAGCCGCCTTCCTCGAGCCCATTGCGCTAATTAAGCTAGCCATCGACACTCAGCCCGCTTCCGCACGTATCGACGCGCTCGAAGTGGAGGCAGGTGCGATGTTGATGCGGAGGAAGATCCTTCTGTGCGGCGAAACCGGCGGTATCAATTTCGTCTATGCGGAATCTCTGTTGGTGCTGGGCCGCCTTCCGGGGCCCTTTCGCGAAGGATTGGTCGAATCGAATCTGCCGATCGGCCGGCTTTGGTTGGAACAGAAGCTGGAAACGTGGAAGCAGATCCTGACAGTGGAGCGGCGGCCGGCGGGAGACTCGGCTGAGTACTTCGAATTGGGCGAGGATGCCGAAATCCTGGCTCGGCGGTATCGTGTCTTTTCGGGCGGGCAGCCGGTCATGATGATCACCGAGCACTTCCCGGCCAACTACGGGCGTCCCCATTCCGGGCACCCAACTCTAAGCTAAATTGAGCGATGATGTAAGAGTGACTCTCCGTCGAATCCCCGTGTTTTTTGTGGTTGCCGCTCTCTGCCTGGCGCAGGGCGGCTGGCAAACCGCTACTACGCTTCCCGGTGTCGATTTTACTGGCTTGACGAAAGCCAACCGCGACGTGGCGCTGGCGGTGCTTCGAGCCGACAAATGCACGTGCGGCTGCGATATGAAAATCGCGGAATGCCGGATCAACGATCCTTCCTGCGGGACCAGCCGCCGCTATGCGGCCTTTGTTCTCAAAGAGGCCTCCGAAGGCAAGAGCGTCGCGACAATCCGTGCGGACTTCAAAAAGTTCGCCGACGCGCCCCCTCCGATTCTTGATCCTCCCGTGAAGATTTCGGTGGACGGCGACCCGGTGCGGGGCCCGGTGAATGCCAAGGTCACGATCGTGGAGTTTTCAGATTTTCAGTGCCCCTTCTGCGCCAAAGCAACACCTGAAGTGATCGCACTGCTGCAAAAGTTCCCCAAGGACGTGCGTGTAGTGTTCAAACAATTCCCGCTGGAAACACACTCGCAAGCCGCTCTAGCCGCCGAGGCTTCGCTGGCGGCGCAGGCCCAGGGTAAATTCTGGGAGCTGCACGATAAGATGTACGCCAATTTCCGTATCCTCTCCGAAGCCCGGATCATGGGCTGGGCCAAGGATATCGGCCTGGATGTTAACCGCTTCCATGCCGACCTCGCCAGCCACAAATACAAGGCGCGAGTGGACTCCGAGGAGAAGCAAGGCGAAGCTGCGGGCGTCGAAGGCACGCCCACGTTTTTCATCGACGGCAAGAAGTTCAACAGCGTGTTCGAGGCCGCGGACGTTGCTCCTCTGATTTTGGAAGAACTGAAACATTAGATTCATCCTGCCGCGCTACAATCAGCCTTCAATAGGATGCAAACCTTCGACATGATCGTGGTCGGCTCAGGCCCGGCTGGCCAGAGAGCTGCAATCCAGGCGGCTAAAAGCGGCAAACACGTTGCGGTAGTGGAGAAGGCGCACTGCGTCGGCGGGGTCTGCATCAACACCGGCACCATTCCCAGCAAGACGATGCGGGAAGCGGTGATGCACCTTTCCGGCTACAACTATCAAAGCGTTTACGGCGTCAACTACCGCGTTAAAGAGAAGATCTCGATGGCCGATCTGGCCTTCCGCGTCCAACATGTAATCCGCACGGAAATCGACGTCACCGTGGCGCAGCTTTCACGCAACAATATCGAGACATTGTTTGGGACCGCCAGCTTTGTCGACCCCCACGTGATCCGGGTGACCAACCTGCAAGGCTCGAGCGATTATCAGGCGGAGACCATCGTGATCGCCACCGGGACCAAACCCGCCGTTTCGGACAAGGTCCCGCTCAACGGGCGCACCATTCTCAACAGCGACCAGGTCCTCGACATGTGCGAGATCCCCAAGACACTCATTGTGGTGGGCGGGGGAGTGATCGGCGTCGAGTATACGTGCATGTTCGCGATCCTCGGAGTGCGGGTCATCCTGGTGGAAAAACGTCCGCGGCTGCTGGAGTTTGCCGACGCCGAAATCATCGAGGCGCTGTCTTACCACCTGCGGGACAATCGCGTCACCCTGCGCTTGAACGAGGAAGTTTCGAGCGTCGAGGGTCTGGAGGACGGCAAGGTGGTTGCGAATCTGGAGAGTAAGAAGAAGCTCTCGGGCGACGCCTTGCTTTATGCGGTAGGCAGACAGGGCAATGTCGACGAGCTGGATCTGTGCAAAGCCGGCATCGAAGCAGACTCGCGGGGGCGTATCAAGGTGGACGGGAGTTACCGGACCACGCAACCGCACATCTTCGCCGTGGGCGATGTCATCGGATTCCCCAGCTTGGCGTCGGTTTCGATGGAGCAGGGCCGCATCGCCGCCGCGAATGCGTACCATAAGCCGGTGCATTCCAATCCCGCGACCTACCCTTACGGGATCTATACCATCCCCGAGATTTCGTTCATCGGAAAGACCGAGGAGCAGCTTACCGACGAAGACGTGCCTTACGAGGTCGGCGTGGCCTATTACCGTGAAATTGCGCGCGGCCAAATCCGGGGCGACACCACCGGGCGGCTTAAACTTATTTTCCATCGCGAAACCAAGGAGATCCTCGGAGTCCATATCATCGGCGAGGGCGCGAGCGAACTACTGCACATCGGACAGGCAATTCTGATCCTGAAGGGGACGGTGGAATATTTCGTCGACACGGTGTTTAACTATCCCACTCTTGCGGAATGCTACAAGGCCGCGGCGTTTAACGGATTGAACAAGCTGACCAGACTCTAAGGAGATTCAAATGGCGCGAGGCATCGGAGTCGTGGTCAGTGGACACGCCACCCTCGGTATCGTGGAGGGCAATCGCCTGGCCGGAACAGCGGTCCGGTACCCCACGGACGAGGCGGATGCGGATCCGGACGTGATCCGGGGAATGCCGGCCACCGAGCTGGTTCAAATTCTGGCCGACGAGGTCAAGTCGCTCATCGGCAGTGAGGTGGTGGACGCCGTTGGTCTGGCGTTCCCTGGAATCATACGGGGCGGATTCATCGAGGAGTGTCCGAACCTTCAGCAACTCAAGGGATTTCCGATTGAGTCCGCGATGCAGGCCGCGCTCCACGAAAGAGGGATTTCCGTCAAGATAACGGCGTCAAACGATGCCGACGTGGTCGCTTCGGGCATCGCGGCTGCTCACGGCCATCTCGACAAGCTGATCCGGGTGTGGACTCTGGGGGATGGCATCGGGTTTGGCCGGTATCCCATCGTGCCTGGTGTTTGGGAGGGGGGCCACATGGTGGTCACGCTCGACCCGAATGAGAAGTTCTGCGCGTGCGGCGGTTTGGGCCACCTCGAAAGTATCATGGGGCATCGCGCGATGCGCCTGCGCTTTCTCGACATGGAGCCCGAAGAGGTGTTCGCGGCCGCGAAATCGGGAGAGGAGCCGCGTTGCGCCGAGTTCGCCATTCTGTGGCATCGCGCGCTAGCGGCGGCAACCGCATCGAGTATTCACATGAGCGGCCCAGGCAAGTTTTATGTAACCGGAAACAACGCCCGCTTCGTCAATGTCGCTTTCCTGAACCGGTGCATTCAGGAGATGGTGAAGATGAGCCCGTTGCAGGGTTATGCGCTGGAGGTGGTCCCGCGAAGCGACGAGATCGCTGTAGTTGGCGCGGTGGTTAATGCGATGCGAGGTGTCTAAGCCATGGGCCTGCCGATTTCCCAGTGGTGTCCGAACGGGTCGACGATTCGTCCTAACCGCCAGCCGTGCTGGTTGCCGACCGGCCAAACCACGGTGGCTCCCGCAGCGATGGCGCGGTCGAAAGCGGCATCCGGGTCTTCCACGACCATCACCGTTCGCACCGCCCCCCGCCGAGAGACTCGGGGCTGAAGTTCTGGTGCTCCGGAGACTCGTCCGCAACCCAGAATTCCGCTTCACCGACGGACAGCCGCGCGACCACCTCTCCCTTTTCGTTGTCAATACGAAAACGCTCGACGGTGCCGAACGCTGCTCTATAGAACTCGATCGCTTGGGCTCCGCGGCGAACCGAGAGCATGGGCGCGATCGTGGTCATGGGTTACGCAATTCCGAGCCGCAGATAAACGCTGATGGACGCTGATAAGCAATTCCTTTCAATCTGCGTTTATCCGTGTTCATCAGCGGCAAACTCTTTGCTGGTCTTTTTCCGGCCTCGCTAGCCTAGAATCCCCCCCGCGGTCGATAACCGGGCCGGCTCTGCACGCGATACTTCTTGCCTACGTCAGAGAGCATCTCCACCGTGATTTTCCGGAACCCCTCATTCGGATTCGGCTGCGGATAATAGGTGACCGTGTAGGAATTGCCGAGATCCTCGCGGATATTTTCGAACGCTTCCACCTGTTTCTGCCAGGTTTTGGCGAAATAGGATTTTCCGCCGGTGCGGGTTGAGATGCGTTTGAACACGCTCGAGGAAACCGGATCCTTGGTTACCTCGTTGGTCGAGATCACATAGATGGGAATGCCTTCGTCCTCCGCGACGGCGCGAACGTCATCGGGCGCGACCATGCTCGCATTATCGGGACCGTTGGAGAACACGATCACCACTTTGCGCCCGGGGACTTTGGCGGCATCGCGCAGGGTCAGCAGGAGGCAGTTGTAAAGCGCCGAGTCGTCCCCCGCCACGGCCTTGCGTAGCCCGAAAATGGCGTCGTTCCGCTCGTGGCTGAGCGGGGCGGCGCGCGAAAGGTTCCGGCTATAGGTGTAAACGGCCACGGAGTCCGCCCGATCCAGGCCACGAATGAAATCCGCGATCGCGTCCGAGGCGTAAACGAAGCCTCGATACATATAATTACTGGTGTCGAACAGCACGAAGACGTTGGTGCCGACGAATGTATCGGCGCGTCCTTCCACCTTGTTCTCTTCGGTGGGCGCCATCGGCTTCATGGAGCCGTCAGCGGCCACTTCCACGGGTGGTTTGCTGCCTTCGGCGAAGGTCACGAGCTTCTGCGGGATGCCATCCTCGAGAATCCGGAAATCCTTGGGTTTCAGGCCGTTGATGTAATGCCCTTTGTTGTCGGTCACCTGGAAGCTCAGGACGACCATGTCCACTTTGACTCGAAACAGCGGGCGGTCCTGCGCCAGGGCGAGCGCAACCAATCCGAAAACAGCCGGCACGAGTATGAGACCAAGTCTACGAATCAATGGTGGTATCCCCCGGATCAATTATTCGCCAACATCTGCTTATAAGCCTTCTGCCGTACATCATCGCCAACCATGCGCAGCGACCGCAATAGCGCGGGCCAGTCCTCGAGGTGCGTCGCGAAAATCCGCTCTACCGTCTGCTCGGTCCATTCCGGAATGAGCACGTTCAACTCTTCCGGCCGTACGTGGGTTTCATCGGCCAGCGCCGCATAATACAGTAGATTCGATTCCCAGCTTTCGGCCATAATCCGGCTGGAATATCCCATTAAGGTCGGGAACGTTCGAAGATTCAGGAGCTCCGGTTGGTAAGAGTTCGCCAGAGTCGGCTTGGGTGTCCCGAAGGTGCGCGAGATGGTTCGGGCGCTCACCGCTTCCGGATTTTGAGTGGCCAGCCGGCCGATATCGCCCGCTATGGGAGACGCGCGATCGACGGCGGAAAGATCCTGGGCAAGCAGGTACATCTCCGCGGGAGTTACGTTTTCTTCGGCGGTGCGCACGTCGCCTTCGCCGAGCAGGCGTTCGACCTTCATGGCTCGGGCCGGTGGCTCGTACCGATCGAGCGCCGCAATCACCTGCCGGCGCCGATCCGCATCGAGCGAACTTTCGGCCAGCAGTGTTTCAGCGTAGGCCATATGAATCCCGACCCAATGAAGCTGGAGCGGCGTCACGTTCCACCAGCGTGGGACCACCGCACTCAGAATCATTTGCGGCACAAGATCGCCCCATATCAGCGCCTGTTCGCGGGACGGGACTAGAAAATTCTGCTCAGCTTCGGCGAGCGCGTAAGGCAGGGACGCGAGCGACCCGACCAGCCGGCCGCCGGCATTGGCGGGCCAGCCGCTGCCGAAAACGTCCGTTGCTCTCCAGGTTTGGATAGAGCCGGGCATGCCGATAAAATCGTGGCTGCGGACAAACAGCGGATTCGTATAGAGCACCTGCGCACCCGGAGGCGCGTAATGAATGTAGTTGAAACCGACCAGAGTATCTCTCAGAAGAGGCGCTAACGCCCCGCGCAGGTCCTTCAGCTTTTGCGCATCTCCCGCCGCCTTTTCAATCGCGGGGCGAAGGTTCAGTTTTCGTTCCGCATCGACATGTTTGTCGCTCCAGTATCCGAACGCCAGAGAGGTCCTTTCCGCAGTGAGCGCGTTGCGGGGCAGCTGGATCTCGGATATTCGCGCCGCCAGCTTCGCCGTGAGCGCCGTGTTCAATTTCTCCCCGCGCGCCACGCTCTCCAAATTGTCGGCCAGATCGAACAGGGTGGAGAGAGAGATCAGCTTCTGCGACTCGAAGATGCGAATCATTTCCTGGAGCATCTGCTGACGCGTGTCGGATGAGTCGGTCGGCGCGGCTCCGGCCAGCAGGTCGAGAATGCGATCCTGCGCCTCCAGGTTCTCCGGCGAGTGCGCGGCCTTTAACAGCACGCGAATACTGCCGCGGCCCGCATCGAAGACGTCCCGCTCGCTAGTGATTTTATTGAAGGGCGCCAGCACTTCCGCCAGGCTCCCATCCGCTTCGGCGGAAGTAATGGATCCCTGGCGAGCGAAGATCTGCCACAAGCCCGTGAGGGCCTGCAGGGTGCCCACCGCATCCGCCCGCAATCCCTGATCACGGATCAGGTTGATCGCGCGCGCGGTGTCGAGGAACGACATAATCGTTTTGTCGGTCACGGATGGCGCTTCGGAGAACATCGGGTACTGCGCGCTCATGGTGTGGTACTCGCGCGCCAGACGGTCGACAGTGGCCACTTCCAGCGGCTTCGTGCGGTCGCGTTCCAGGTCCGTCAGTGCCATGAAAATCTTTAGCGGCTCGTTCTCGACCGCCTTCCGGCACAGACCGAAGAGCGCCTCGAGTACGTCATCGGGATCTTTCCAACTACCTGCCGCGCGGCTCAGCTTCGCGTCGTACTTGCCTTGCGGATGGCTGACAAACAGGTTCTTCCATACGTCGAGGTTCCCCGGCAGGTGTGGCTTGCCGTTGGGCTCCAGACGCAGACGAGTCGTCAGCAGCAGCATGTCGGTGTTCGAGCGGAACACGGGCCGCGCGGGCCCCGGGCTGGTAACCCGTCCGCGAATGGCGGTGTAAAAGCGTTTCAGACGCTCCGGATCGGCGAGATAGTCCTTCGCTGGACCGTTCATGCGCGCCAGCGCGTCGAAGTAGCTGGCCAGCCAGCCGTCATCCTTTGCGACCAAACGTTCGATGAAGGCCGGCCCCTTTTCGGGCTGTGCACCGGCTAGGTCGCCCCAGGCCCGCTCACTCCGAGCGCCTCCCGGCACGATCGCCTTGCCATCCCGGATCTGGAACATCCCTCCAAAGAAGTCGAGCACGTGCGCGTAGATCTTGAGACGGGACGCGGCAATCGCCGCGCGCAGCGAGTCCGCCGTTTCCGGATCGAGTTTCGAAAGCCCCAGGTACAATCGGCACAGCGAGGGATCCGAGATGAAATAATCGATGAATTCTCCGGGCGATTTGTCTTTGACGGACTGCCAATATTCGACGTTGAACAGAACCGGAATGTGGGTGGGATGATAATCCAGCGCGAACGGACGGTTGGTGCGAAGCGCCTCCTCGAGCTGGGCCACCGGAAAGCCGGAATCGATGGTCAGGAACGCGCGGCTCGCGTTCACGGTTTCCAGCACGAGGTCCGAGCCGCAGCCGCCGCGCATGCGGTAACCGATCACTCGCAACAAATCACCAGTTTCAGTGGAATCGCAGGTCTCAATCCGGATGATCTTGGTATCGCCGCCCAGGCGTTCGAGCTCGCGCGCCTGCGAGAGATAGCGCACGACCAGCTTCATATATTCGGTCTGTTCCAGGGTCTCATTCGACCCGCCCGCTTGATACCCGTTGGTGACGATATTGCGCGCCAAGGCCGGCAGCAAATCTTCCGGACGCAGATCCGGCGAGAGCGCCGCCATGCGCGCAAATGAGCTCAAGGGCCCCGGGACGTCGATCGTGCCCAGCTTGTTGGCTGACGTTGGCGCGGGCTTGGGGAGCGTCAGTCCGGTTCCCCCATCGGCGTGATATTCGTCTAAGTGGCGCGCGGCAGCGGCCTGGTCGCCAGCGATGAGATCGAGAACCGCAAGACGCCGCGCCACCTGGGCACGGTCGTTCGGACTCGCGGCGGCGCGTGCCAGCGCCTGCGAAAGTTTCTCGTAAGCTTCGCGTGCGGCAGGATCGCGGTGCCGGTCCAAAAACTCGGCGTAGGTGCGCAACGCGGCCGGATCGTTCGGGGAGGACTCAGCAGCCTTCTTCAGGCGTTCATGCGCCTGGGCTGCTTCGCCCTTGCTTTCCATCTGCCAAACATCCCCGTCCAAAGTCTGCGCGGCAATTCCCGTTGCCGCGAGACAAAGAGCGCAGAGTACACGACCGAGTCTTATCGCCACAGACTCCTCCACTTGGTTTTATACTGTAACACTCCGCTGTGGGTGCATGGGCGGCACACATATATGCGAGCCCGCTCAAAGATTACGGACAGTCGAAATTTCTGTCTAGCGCAAAAACATAAGATGCTGTTAACGAAAAACATTACGCGATGTGGCGGACCATCCCGGCTTCATTTCCTGATAAGCTGATGGAAGCAGTTATGATCGCTCGCATCAGGCTTAAACAGGGCGGTCCGGTACGCCGAACACGCGGAAAAAATCGCCATCTGGCGTTGGCCTTTGGCGCGCTACTCATCCCTGCATCTCTCATGGCGTACGTGCTGGGATTCTGGCGGCTCGCCTCCGACATGGGGCTGGCCGGCGAATTTGGAATCACCGGCTTATTTTCGCACTGGCAAATTTGGATCGCGTGCGGCCTGCTGATTCATGTCATGGCGTCCGCGCTGAATCGTTACGGACGCGGGGGTGATTTCGAGGTGTCGAGGCTCCTATCGTTCCGGCTGTTTCCAGCAGTGAGGCCGACGGAATCCCCTTCCGCGGCAGCCGAACGCAAGGTCGGGACGTAACGGCGTTGCGATTGCGTCAACCTCGGTAGCGTCTTTATCGATTTCCCTGCCTTTTTCTGAGCCATGCGCAGCTCGTAAAGGCTCTGCAGATTGAGCCAGAACTCCGCGCTCGTGCCAAAAAAATGCGCCAGACGCAAGGCGGTATCCCCGGTGATCGCGCGCTGACCGTTCAAAATTCCTGTGATACGGTTGGTGGGCACAGCCAGCTTGCGCGCCAACTCCGCGGCGCTCATACCGAGTTCGTGTAAAGCCTCGGCCAGGTGTTCCCCCGGGTGAATCGCAATCGCTGCCACAAGACCCTCCTAGTGATAGTCAACAATCTCTACATTCGACGGCCCCGGCGCTCCGTCCGGCCACTCAAAACAGATTCGCATTGGTCGTTGATACAGATGCTGTACGGGCCTTTCCGATCACCCGCGAGCGCTTCGAGTCGATTCCCAATTCCAGAGAATGCTGTCACCCATTTTCCAGCAGCGAAGTCTCGGGTGCGCTGGTCCCGGCAACCGACGACCACTTGTCAGGATATCTCTATTATGCTTTACGTCAAGCGTAACGATGCGGTAGTGTCGAGGCTCACGATACAGCACTCGACGTCAGCATCCTTCGCACGGCCGCGAAGATTCGGTCGACGGCGGGGCGGCGGTAGGCCCATCGTTCGTCGGGCTCTGGCGGGTTGACCACCATGGTCGCATTGGCTTCAAAGACCAACAGATCCCCGGTGGCGCTCAAGCCAAAATCGATGCCCGCATAGTCCAGACCAAGCGTGGCTTGAATCCCCGCGAGGGCTTCCATACCGCGCGGTCCGAGCACACCCGGCATATTTTCCAGAAACTCGGCGTCCTCGGCGCGATGGTCCGCGCACTCCGCCATTTCGGCGGTGAAATAGTGAATTTTCCAATCGTTCGAAACCGCAACGTGCAGCGGATAGAGCTGTCCATCAATCATCATCACGCGATACTTGCGCACCTTTCCGTCGGCGCCTCGCGCGTTGAGAAATTCGATAACGGTTAGTTCCTTGCCCGGCAGCTGCGCCAGCGCGCCCGCCAGCCCTTCCGCGCTATCCACACGCAGAAAATGACGGCCAGTGTGAAAGCCTGGCGTCCGGACGAGCAGCGGGAAACGGAATCCGTGGCGCGCCACGGCGGCTGCACCCTCAGAGGTCAGCAGTTCACGAGGCAGAGTTACAGTTTTTGGCATCACCACCCCCGGCAGGTGCGCGAGCCGTGCATGATCGGCTCGCCCCGTGGCCAGTACTGCTGAGGGCGGATTGATCACCGGTGCCGCGGTGAGAGCGAGGACGGACTGCGCGGCTGCCAGCGCGGCCGCGGCCAAGTCCGCATCGCCGATGGCGTTGAACACTACTTGGTGCGGCGGTAGGGGAATTCGGGGATCGTAAAACTCGGGCACCACGACGAACGTCTGGAAGACACGGTCGTCCAGCAGATGCCGCGTCGGAATGTTGCCGCCCACCGATGAGACCAGCATCAGGAGGGACACCGGAGACCCCGGTCCGTGGTACGGCAACGCAAACACGGGACGATCCTGAAAACCTTTGCGCCGGTGCCATTGCGCGCCCTCCTCGTCACCGAGTTCGGCCAGCACATACGCGAGGCCCCGGTGAGCTTCCGGGTGGTCCGGGTCGGTGCGGAGAGCGGTTTCATAGTGCTCGCGGGCAGCCGGATAGTCGCCACTTTCATACACCGCGTTGCCCAGGTTTACAAGGCTCATGGGATCGCCGGGATGGCGGGCCACGGCTTCAGCGTAGGCCGTTCGCGCAGCGGTTCGATATCCGGTGGAATACAGCAGTGTGCCCAGATTGTTCAACGCGAGCCGGTGCGAGGGCTCCCGCGCCAGGAGCTCGAGATACGCGTCTCTGGCTTCCAGGGTCCGGCCCATCTGGGCGAGCAGACCGGCGCGCTCCAGCCGCAAGCTGTCTGCGTCTGGGCCTGTGTCGGGGCTCGATGCGATGCGTATATCGAGATCGCGGAGGAGCGAATCGGCCGGAACGTCCGCGCTCCTACCCTGGTTCGACATGAACAACGTCAATTCAATTATGCACGAAAGCTTAACGACAATCGCCGTTCCGCCGATAGGATTATTGGAGGGGTCTCATGGGCTCTGTTTCCTCGACTAATCCGGGTGTAGCGAATTTGCTCCAACTTCTTTCCAATGTCAATTCGCCGGTGGCGTCGTCGCCGTCCGCGGTATCCGCTTTGGAGAAAGCCCCGCCCAGCGATATCGCCCAACTCAGCGTGGAGGCGATCCAGTTGCAAGGCATGGATGAGATGTTCGGAATCTTGAACGGCCCTGAGAACCCGGCCAGCACTCTGACGAACCTGCTAGAGGCGCCGCAGGCGGCTGCGGCCACCGAAGCTTCTGCCACAGCGAACGGCACCGCGGCTAACCCCGCGGCGTCCTCGACCACATCGCTTGCCGCTCAACTGGCCGATGCGCAGCTGGAGGAGGTTCAAGGTCTGTTCGGCACTGGAACCATCGGCAACTCTTCCAATTCTTTGCTCAATGTGATTGGTTAGGGCTTTTTCGCTAGAATCAAATCAGCAGCGTCGCGCGAGCCGGATACGTTCTGTTTCCGGGCGTGCATCGGCCCGGCATGGTGCCACATCGCTCCCGTTCAACTTCAAACCTTAGCCGATGTCTGAGCCTGCTCCTTTCCTGGCCGGCGAGGCCGATGTGCCCGCGTTGCGTCAGGCAATTTACTGTCTTGGCGGCGTCGGATATTGCGAAGCCGCAGTGAAGGAGCGGCTCGGTCTGCGCGACATCACCGACCTCCACTGGCGCAAGTCTTGCATCTATCGCGACGAGCGTCTCGCTGGGCGCGACGCGCTGGCCCTGGCGATCGACCTGTTCCTGCTGCAAGGCGCGCTTACCATCGACGAGGCGGACCGCTTGCTCCCGGTTTCCAGCCGCGAGGTTCTGCTCCGAACGGCGCTGCTCGAAATCGATGAAGCAAGGCTCGTGCGTGCGCGGGCGTCGCTGTATCCGGTCGGCGAGAGGCTGATCTTTTCCGATCACGCTTGGCCTGAGCTCCCCCATCCGGGTTTTTCCGCCGTTCCGTACAACCAGGTTATGGCAGTGGGACTCGACAGCCGCCACCTGGCGAGCGCCACCATCCGCAGGCCGGTTAACTCGGCGCTCGATTTGTGTACGGGCTCAGGGGTTCACGCGTTGCTGGCATCGGCGCACGCGCAGCAAGTGCTCGCGGTGGATATCAATCCGCGGGCAGTCCGCTGCACGCGGCTCAACGCGCAGGCTCTAGGACTCGCGAACCTGGAAGCCATGGAGGGCGATCTATTCGATCCCGTTCGTGGAGAGCGGTTTGAATTGATTACGGCCAATCCTCCGTTTGTTCCCTCGCCCGTGAATACGCTCCTGTTTCGTGACGGCGGATCTTCGGGAGAGGACATTCAGAGGCGAATCGTCGCGGGCTTGCCTGATCACCTCGCGCCGCGCGGAATGGCGCAACTCGTGACAGAACTCGGCGAGCGCGATGGGGAATCGATCACCGGCCGGTTGCGCGAATGGCTCGGCAGCGCGCCCATGGACATCTATGTTCTGCGCATCGCCAGTCACGCCGCCGATCAATACGCCGTTGGCCATGCGAAGGGCGACGACTACGGAACCTTCCTCGATTCAACCCGCGCCTGGGCGGGCAATCTTCGTGCGCGGGGATATGTGCGGATCGTCTCCGTGCTGGCCGCATTCCAGTGGAGCTCTTCGGCTTGCGGTCCGCCGTGGGAGCGCATGGACGAATCACCACCGCCGAAGCGTTCCGCCGGGGCCGAAATCGAAGACACCTTTCAGGCCGAACGATTGGCCCGGAATCCGGAACTGCGCCAATGTCTCGAAGGGACCTGGCTGCGGCGCGCCGGCCCAATCGCGCGGCTCGATGCAAGTGTCCTGGGTGGCGGCGCGATTCTCCCAAAGGCCAGGGCCACGCGGCTGGGCGAGGGGCTGTCGATCGAGCACGAGGTGGGACGGGTCGAACAGCAGATCCTGGATCGCCTGGAGGGGTCCATCGCCGGATCCGAATTGCTCCGGATGGGCCATGAGTTCGATGCCTCGGAGGCGTGCGTGTTTGAGGCGATCCGTTCGCTTCTGCGCAAACGATTGGTGTTGATCGAAACCGGGAAAGTATCAGCGACCCATCAGAAGGTATAACTGACGCCGAACAGCGGCGTGAACTGCTCAAAGATTCCGCGTGCGGTGTTGTGCGGAGCGGGAACGATCTGCGTTCTGGGGAATGTCGTAAGATAGTCCCGGAACTCCGCCCGCAGCAGCAGATGGTCGATCAAACGGTACTTCACACCTCCGCCGACGCTGAAGACCACTTTCCAAACATCATTCGTGGTGAGGCTGGCGATTTGCGGAATCGGCTGCGGGAACGGCGCCGGACCGGCGATGATATATTCCTTTGCGCCTGTTCCTCCAGCGATGAAAGGCCGCCAACGTTGTTCTCGATGCTTGAAATGGAACAGTAAACTGGCCGTCAGCGCATCGGACTGGCCCTGAATATCCACTTTCACGCCGGACGCCTGAAGGAATGGATGGCCATCGTGATACAGGTAGTTGAACTCGGCGGAAACGTAATTTGAAAACTCATCGCCGAGAATGATGCCGGCCACGAACCTGTTTCGAATGCCGGCTTCCGTCGTTCCGGAACCTGAGTAAATGGTGCCGTCGTGGTAGAGCCCATACCCGACGTCTGCCCCGACTTCATACTGCTGCCCGAGAGCTGTGCAAGCAAAGAGAGTAAAAATTGCGAACCTCATTTGGTCTTTATCCGCCTTCAGAATACAACTCGACTCCGCGCTAGAATCTAGCCATGCGATCCGTGGTTCGCTCTCTCTTCCGGAGACCCATCTACTCGCTCGCGGCAATTCTGACGGTGGCGGTGGCCATCGGCGCGAATACCGGGCTTTTTGGCATCATCTACGCCGTACTGATCCAGCCCTTGCCGTTTCGCGACCCGGGCAAGCTGGTGCAGATTTGGGAGACGCATCCAGCACTGCCGCAGTTGCAAGTTACCGTGCCAGACTTCGAGGATTGGCGGAGCCGTCCGCATAGCTTCGACCAGATGGCCGCCCACACCCTCCCGGCCATGAACACCGGGACGCTTCTAGGGCAGGGGTCGCCGGAGATGGTCCATGCCACCATGGCGAGCAGTAATCTGTTCCCGCTGATGGGCATCGAGCCTTTAACGGGCCGCGTTTTCACGGACGAAGAAGAACGGACGAAGCAGCCGCTGGCGTTAATGAGCGAGAATCTCTGGCGCCGCAAATTTGGCGCAGACCCCGGGACGATCGGACGGCAAGTTCGCCTGGGCTCCGACTCGTTCAGGATCGTCGGGATTGTGCCGCAGCGGCAAGTGTTTCCTGAATGGGCCGATCTATGGATTCCGCTCTCGCTCATCGAACCGGACCTGAAGGACAGGAGGAAATATCACCCGCTCGAAGTGATTGCCCGTCTCAAATCCGGCGTCACGCCTGACCAGGCGCAAGTTGAAATTCAGGCCATTGCCCGACAATTGTCGGAAGCTTTTCCGGATACGAACGCGACTGTAGGAGCCTACGTCATTCCCCTGGCGCGCGAGCTCACCAAAGACATTCGCCCGTCATTGCTGCTCGCGTGGGGAGCCGTTGGTTTAGTGCTGCTGATGGCCTGCGCGAATCTAGCGCACCTGTTCATGGCTCGAATGCTGGAGCGCAGTCATGAGATGCGCATTCGGGAAGCCCTCGGCGCAAGAGCTTCGCACCTGGTATCGCAGGTCATGATGGAGAGCTTGCTCATTGCTTTGATCGGCGGAGGCGTGGGCGTCGGGCTGGGCGCTTGGGCGAGCCAATTCGCGCGTAGGCTCGACCCGCGAGTCGAAAGGATCAGGTTCGACCCGCCCGTCCTGCTGTTCGCGTTAGTGCTCGCGGTTATATGTGGAGTCTTGTTCGGATTGCCGGCATGCTGGCAGGTGATGCGGCGGCGAACAGCGTTGACCGTCGCTGGCCGGTCTGTGATTCACTCGCGCTCGCGAAGCAGTTCAGTTTTGATGACTGCTGAAGTAGCCATGGCTTTGCTGGTTCTGGCAGGCGCAGCTTTGCTGACCCGCACGTTCGCGGCGCTTCTGAGTGAGGACCCCGGATTTCGTGCAGAACGTGTCTTGGTGATCCACGATCTTCCGCTGCGGAATGACTGGAATAAGTCGGAGGAGTTTCTCAGGACGCAATTAATGCCAGCCGTTCGCGCAGTGCCCGGCACTAAGGACGTGGCAGCCGTGAATTCCGCTCCCATGAGTCTCGGACCCACTCAGCATAGCCGATTCGCCACGCGATTCGGTATCGATGGCCGGACATTCGATTCGGGAAGCTATCCGGTGGCACAGAACCGTTGGATCACACCGGAGTTTTTCCAAACGCTCGGGATTCCTTTGAAGCGCGGGCGGCTGCTCGATGAAGGCGACGGTAAAACCTCTCGTATCGTGATCAATGAGACGCTCGCTCGCCGTTTCTTCCCCGATCAGGATCCCGTAGGCAAGCGGCTAGTGCTTGGTGTAATGGACCCGAAGAAGGAGTTTGACGAGATCGTCGGCGTGGTGGGCGACGTGCGTGATTTGGGCCTGGATCAGGAGGCTGAGCCCACCCTTTACGGCATCGGTGCAGGACCGAGCATGACCCTGCTGGTGAAAGCGGAAGCCAACCCAGAACAGTTCATGCCCGCGATTCGCGATGCGATCCAGCGACTGGATCCCGACATTCCGGTCGGGAAGATCCAACCCTTAGAGCTAAATGTTTCGACCTCGCTAGCCCGAAGGCGCTTCGTTCTCGAGTTGCTCGCGATCTTTGCGGGACTCGCGGCATTTCTTACAGCGGCCGGCGTCTATGGACTGCTTGCTTATTCCGTGAATGCCCGGCTACGCGAGTTCGGCGTGCGAGCCGCGGTGGGCGCAAGTTCCGGGAAATTGGTGACGATGATCCTGCGTGAAGCTGCGGTCCTCGTCGTGCCGGGATTGATGGTGGGGCTGATGCTTTCGCTGGGCTTCGCTCGCCTGATGAAGAGTTTTGTGTATGGGGTGTCTCCGCTGGATCCGGTTTCGATCGCCGCTGCGGGATTGTTCATCGTGGTGGTAGCGTTTCTATCCGCGTGGCTGCCAGCTAGACGCGCGGCGTCCGTGGATCCCGCAGTCGCGCTCCGCTCGGACTAACTTCAGAACTTCAGCTTCAGCTCGACCCAGGCTCTTCTGGGAGCTCCCGGCGCGAAGAAGGTTGCGCTCTGAAGGGGGTAATTTCCGGCTTGAGGTCCGGCGTTGTACACGGGGAAGGGCCGGAAGATGAGCGTACCCTGGTTGGTGAACAGAGTGTTCTCGATCTGAGCCGCCGTGTAGTAATGGTGGTCGAAGAGGTTATCGACCTGCACGGCCATTTGCAGATGCCGGGTCAGATCGTAATGCGCCGCGAAGTTGACCACTGCATAGCCTGGTGAAACTCCGGGTCCCAAGTAGTACACTCCATCGGCCTGGTACGCGTTGTTCTCGTTGCCTCGCGCGTACGCACTCGAATTCGCTATCACACCGAGATCAAACATGAATTTCTTAGTCGCCTGGACATCCACGAAGGCCTTGCCGCTCTGTTTCGGAATGAGCGGGATTCGGTTGCCAGGGTGGACTGTAATCACACCGCCCACGCCCGGGTATCCCGATAGCGCGGTGTCGCTGGTGTTGTTGGCCGTACCGTCGAGCGTCTCGGTGCTTTGATAGGTAGCAGAGAGAAACGTGTAGTCGAGGCCAATATTGACACGGCTGATGTGGCCGTCCACGCTGGCCTGGATCCCTTCCCGGAGGGTCTTGGCGAAGTTCTGGAAATAGCCGGTACCGGTCTCTTGCGACGCGACGAACAGAATGTCACTACGGTTTTCGGCCCGAAATGCGCCGAGATCCCAGTCCGCGTGGAACTGCTCCAGCTTTCCTCGCAGGCCCGCTTCCCAGGTTCCGGTTACGACCTGGCTAAGTGGCGGGTCGCTCGACAACGCATTGGGGAGACTACAGGGATTGTTGGGATCGGCGCAGCCAAGCTCGATGGACGTCGGCGCGCGGCTTCCCTGGGAGTAGTTTGCGTAGATATTGAAAATCTGTATGGGGTTGTAAGTGATCCCCACTGAGGGGTTGAATCGGCCGTACACATAATCGCCGGTGAGCGAACCAGGGCCGGCGATCGGGTTGAAGAGGTCGCGGTTATCGATGGTGGATCGGTTGTATCGTCCGGCGACGGTCACGTTCCAGCCCTTAGCCGGCGAGAATGTGTCCGTCGCGTAAAAGCTCCCGTTGGGCGTGACCCCGTGTAGGTTGACATGCGAGTCCTCCCACGCCGGAACACCAGCAATGGCGCCATCGGATTGGATATAGCCATATCGCGTGTTCTGGGTGTACCTAACGGTACCGCGGTCGAAGACCGCGCCGGCCGTGAACTGGTTGCGCCGGCCCCACGGCTTGTTGAGCCAGGTGATCTGTCCGGATAACCCGTAGTCATTCTGTATTTCTTTCGAGTAGACGGTAACGGCGTCACACGTCTCGTCGGGATCGCTGAGCAACAATGCGTTCGCGATGCAAGCCAACGAAGGATACGGAGTATTGGACGCATTTTCGCCGTTGGCCGAAAATCCGGAATAGCCGGCGGCAGTAAGAGCAGCCTGGTCTGCATCGCTGAGTTGATACACCGGGCCGCCGAAAGAGTCGTTGTTGGCGTTGCCGTTGATCTCCTCCGTGCGGATCCACCGGTACCAGATGTTCCCCGAAAACGTCAGATTGTCGTTGAAGCTGTGCCGGGCAATGAAATTGACAGACGGAGACCGATTGCCCGTAATGTCGGGAATGGTGTAGACGCTCGAATAGTCGCCTTGCAGCCGGCGAAAATCCTGAATGCCGTTGCCGGTGAGCGTGTTGTATGCGAAGGCCATGGTTAGAGCAAGGTCGGTCTTGGGTGTGCGCCAGCCAAGCTTGGCGAATCCCTGGCGGACGTCGGAAGGCGAATCGAAGCGCCACCCCGATTCGTGGAATGCGTTACCGGACAGGAACCAATTGAATCCCGAAGCCTGGCCGCCGCCCCACTCAGCGTCGACCGACTTCCGTCCACTACTGCCATACAGTACTTGCCCGCTCAAGCTGGGGCTGGTGACACCATCCTTGGTCGTGACCGATATTGAGCCGCCCAAGGTGTTCAGTCCGAAGACCGGATTCGATCCAGGCATCAGCGTCATCTCTGAAATAGCGTTGCGGTCGATCAGATCCCAACTCACGACGTCGCCGAATGGCTGGTTTTGCCGTACGCCATCCACGTAGACCGAAATGCCCTCCGGAGTGCCGAGCAGCGGCGAGGCCGTATAGCCGCGGTAATTCACATCGGGCTGGAAAGGGTTGTCCTGCATTTCGTTCACGGAAACGCCGTTGAGCCGCCGATTCATGAAATCCGCGAGGTCGACCGCCGAGCTGTTCTGGATGTCAGCCTGGGTCGCGGTCTGGACCGGGGAGGGAATCTCATCGAGCGGGAGGTCGATTCCGGGAAGCGGCGTAGTGGCAACCACTTCGACTTTGGAAGCTTGCTGGGCGAGCGACAACGTGATCGTCCGTGAAATCGGCGTCGCGGATCTCACGTCGATCAAGACAGACTGGGTGGCGAATCCCTCTTTCGATATCTCTAGCCGGTAGCGCCCATACGGCAAGTTTGCGAACGTGTAGGCCCCCTGGGCATCGGTCCGAATCATTTGCTCGGTCCCTGTAGCGAGATTTTGCAGTTTGCCGGACGCCTCCATCGCGGTCCCGGAAGGGTCCTTGACCGCGACGCGGAACTCGCCGGTCGAGGGCTGGCCCGGTAGCATCGAGGTGACTCCCAACAGCGCTAGGGCGAAGAAGGCTCGAAAGGAGTGCACAATGAGACATACCCTGAGGGGACTTTTTGTTCAGCCTTTTCGTGAACAAAACGGTTCGAAACGGAATATAAAGGTATTGATGCCGATTCGATCGACAGCTTCGACCGCCCTGCCTGGTCTTCCGGCTGCGACTGTGACCGACCTCGCCGGCCGGCGAACGGAACTGGAGAATGAGGTCGTCGATCTTTTCGACCGGTTCCGCGATCCGTTGTTGCGCTACATGCTGGGGTTCGGCCTTGCGATTCCCGACGGTGAGGAAGTCATACAGGACGTGTTCGTCGCGCTGTTTGAGCATTTGCAGGGCGGCAAATCCCGCGCGAACCTCAGGGGCTGGTTGTTCCGGGTCGCCCACAACCTGGCGCTGAAGCGGCGTTACCGGAGCCGTCGAAGTCCGGAAGTGTGGACCGAAGCGAGCACGGAAGAAATGACGGCGGACCCGTCGCCAAGTCCAGAGGATCAGTTGGTCAACACGCAAATTCGGCATCGCCTTCTGGCCGTCGTGCAGGCGCTGCCCGAACAGGACCGCAGGTGTCTCGCCCTGCGGGCCGAAGGCTTGCGCTACCGGGAGATCGCGGGGATTCTCAATATGTCCCTGGGAGCGGTATCGCTCTCCCTGGCGCGATCTCTGGCTCGCATCGCGCGCTCTGCTGAACGGTGAAACCTATGCTGTACGAGGACCATCTTTCCGACCAACAAATACTCCTGGAAGTGGAGGGAGAGCTCCCGGTACACGATGCAAAACAGGTTCGGGCGCATCTGGATGGGTGCTGGAAGTGCCGGGCGCGACATCAGGAACTACAGAGCGCCATCACGGACTTCATCGGCATTCACCAGCGGGAACTCGACGCGGAACTGCCGCCGGCCGCGCCTTCGCGAGCGCTGCTGAAGGTCCGGCTCGGGCAACTCGCGCCCGAACCAAGCTGGCGCTCGCTCTGGGCCGGCGGAATGGCGTGGGCGCTCGCGGGCGTGACAATTGTCCTGTTGACGGTGGGCGTGGTCTTAACCCTGGAGCGCCGCGGCCCGTCACATTCTCGCGCGGCGGTCGTCAGTGTCCCCGATTCTCGTCTCACCCCCGGCGCGGCGGTCTTGATCGGCCGAGGACAGGTGTGCGCCGAAGTGAGCGCCAACAACAAAGCGGTACCGGTGGCGCTTCAGCGGAAGGTATTCGAGGAGTATGGGATCTCCGGTGCGGAACCTCGCGCATATGAAGTCGATTACTTGATCACGCCTGCACTGGGTGGGGCGGACGACATTCACAACCTCTGGCCCCACTCCTATTCCGCGACAGTCTGGAACGCTCAGGTGAAGGATGCCCTGGAAAATCGCCTCCGGGAGATGGTCTGCGACGGGAGCCTCGATTTGGCGGAGGCGCAGCGGGAAATCGCCGGGAATTGGATCGCGGCGTATAAGAAATACTTCCAAACGGACCGGCCGCTGCCGGAGCATTGCGGGCGCTGCAACCAATAGGGATGCATCGCTACTTAGATTTCGGCTGATATAAATGATTGCCGGCCGGATAAGGTGTCATCGCTAGCCGGCATGACATTCCCTCTCCGGCTGGTTCCGGAAGATGCCACCGCTTCGCGGGAGCGTAGACAATATCTCCCGCTGAAGCCACAAAAGGATCCAGCCCTTCGATAGTGAAGTCTTGCTGGCCGCGGAGAATGATCCACGTCTCTGCGAAATCCGTATGGTAGTGGCCGAGATCCCCTGGAGTGCGTTTCGTATCCGAGGCGTAACCGCAGATGATATTAGCGTGGGCGCGGTTCTTTCGAACGGCGAGATCGCTCCATGATCTGTGCCCCTGGTGTTCCTTTTGCAACTCGTCAAGATTGAAAAACGCTCGATCGGGCTTGCCGCCGTTTGGCACTTCGTCAGGGTTGTCGCCCGTGGACAAAGTCACCGGAGTGTATACCATCCCCTTCTCAGGTTGTGCCGGCTTGGTTTCGTAAATCGTGGTGGTGTCCGGAAGCGTTACCTGAAATCGAATGGCGGGCTCAGATCCAATCACTTCCAGCGAATGGAGGCGCCGCTCGGAAGCCAGCACCAAATCTCCCTTGGCGGCTTCAAAGGACTGAAATTTTCCGGCCGAATCTTCTATCTCGAATCGAATCCTCCCCTCCTGCACAACCCAGTACTCCGGAGCATCCGAGTGCAGGTGACGCGGAACTTTCGAACCCGGCGCGGCCGAAATCACTTCCGCACGGTTGTTCTTGTCGTAGACGACCAGTTCGCTCCAGTTCGCCTGGCCCGTGTGCTTCGCCTTCAAGTCGGCCAGGCGCACCAGCGGCTTCGTCGGCGCCAGATACGGCTCGGGCTGAATGGGTTTGGGAGCATAGAATACCTTCGCGGGCTGCGCCGCTAGGACCGATGCTGCAATGAATCCCGCGCAGCAAACTTGCCTCCATCGCCTTCCTTCCGAACTCAACCGTGCGTTCATCGTCGTGACCTCGTCCGTATAAAAGCTTATTACGATCCGTTGCGGCATGCACCACGCGCCAGCAGGCTGCTGAAAAACTAATGCCGGCCGCTATTTCTGTTCTATTCACGCTCATACACGTTCATGTTAAACGTTTTGGGCTATCCCTTCATATAGGGCCTGATCTGAACGGCAGCCTTCCGACCGGCGAGTTTCGCGATGGGTGCATCGCGCGACAGCAGGCTGCTGAAAAAACTAATGCCGGCCGCTGATAAACGCTGATTAAGGCGGATAAGCTGTTTGTGTTTTATCTGCGTTTATGAGCGTTCATCCACGGCTAGAGGTGTTAGGGGCCATCCCTTCATATAGAGCCTCGATCGCTTGTGTCGCAAAACGCAGGATCTGTGATTCGGATCTGAAGGGCAGCTTCTTGCCAATAGCGAGTTTTGCGACTCCGTGAACCAAGGACCAGGCAATGCATGCGGATGCAATCGGATCGCCGCCCGGCAGGCTCCCTTCGCGTTGCGCGGATTGCACTAGTCCAACCAGAATCGAGAAGGCACGCTGCGCGGCGACGGAAAGCTCCGGGTAGCGATCGGGAACCAACGGCCAATCGAACATTACCAGCAGGTGTTCGGGGGAGCGCAACGCAAACCGGACATAGGCTTTACCGGAAGCTTGAAAGCGGCGTAGGGCGGGATTTGGGCCGCTAGCGCGACCTCCTTTCTCCGGTTTGCTGAGCGCATCCGCCAAGCGCTCGAAGCCTTCGGCTGCCACCGCGGCCAGCAATTCATCCTTCTCGCGGAAGTGACGGTACGGCGCATTGTGGGAGATGCCGGCGCGGCGTGCCACTTCGCGCAGGGTGAAGGCCGCGGGCCCCACTTCCGCGATCAGGGCAACCGCTGCCTTCAGCAGGGCAGGCTTGAGATTACCGTGATGATAGGGCCGCTCGGGAACCATGCCTGCAGGATAACAGAATAATGTTGACATGCGCAACATAGAACCTTTATACTGTGAATGTAGACAGTGTCAACACTCAAGGAGGACCGGGCCATGAGAATCGCGAGCTACCGCCAGTCAAATGTCGAAGATACCTTCGACGCCATCGTGATCGGCAGCGGTATGGGAGGCTTAACCGCAGCCTCGCTCCTCGCGCGCCATGCCGGGAAGCGAGTTCTAGTGCTGGAGCGTCATTACACTGCCGGCGGTTTCACGCATGTGTTCCGCAGGCCCGGCTATGAGTGGGACGTCGGAGTCCATTACATCGGCCAGGTGAACGATCCGGCTTCCCCGCTGCGCGCCGCCTTCGATCACCTCACCGACGGACACCTGCAATGGCAGGCCATGCCAGACGTCTTTGACCGGGTGATCCTGGGCGGCCGCGAATACGAGTTCCTGGCCGGCACGGAACGTTTTCGCGACAGGCTCAAGGATTACTTTCCATCGGAAGGGCCGGCCATTGACGGCTACTTCCGTGCGGTCAGGAAGTGCGCCCAATCGACCGGCCTCTTCTTCGCCTCAAGGGCTGTGCCCGGACTGATCGAGCGAATTGCCGGGCCGCTGATGCGCGCTCCTTTCCTGCGCTACGCTGCGCACACCACGGCTGACACGCTCGCTGGACTCGGTTGCAGCCGCGAACTTGCGGGCGTGCTCACCGGCCAGTGGGGGGATTACGGGCTTCCTCCGGGGCGCAGCAGCTTCGGCATCCACGCCATGATTGCAGAGCACTACTTCAACGGCGCGGCTTATCCGGTGGGCGGCGCGAGTGCGATCCTCGAAACTATGCTTCCGGCCATCGAGGCAACCGGGGGCAAACTGCTGGTGAGCGCCGATGTCCAGGAAGTTCTCGTGGACCAGCAGGGCCGCGCGATCGGCGTGCGCATGCAGGACGGCCGAGAGTTTCGCGCCGCTACCGTGATCAGCGATGCCGGAGCGGCAAATACGTACCGGCGTCTGCTTCCACAAGGGATGCGCGAAACGCAGGAACTGGTTCAGAAGATCGAACGAATTCCACCGTCGATGGCCCACCTGTCTCTTTATGTTGGGCTCAAGTCCACCAGTGAAGAGCTTGGACTTTTCCCCGGGAATCTCTGGATTTGTCCCAGTCCCGACCATGACGCCAACGTTGCACAATCGGAAGCCTCGTGCGACGGAACGTTGCCGGTAATCTTCATCTCGTTTCCATCCGCCAAGGATCCCTCGTTTACCAGCCGGTACCCCGGACGAGCCACGATCGAAGTGGTTGCGCCTGCCCCGCTCGCCTGGTTTGCAAAATGGGCTGACACGCGCTGGAAGCACCGGGGTGTCGAGTACGACGAGTTGAAGGCCCGGCTGGCCGAGCGCTTAAAGAGCGAGCTCGAAAACGCTGTGCCCCAAGTGCGCGGCAAAATCGATTACGCCGAGCTTTCGACGCCGCTCTCAACGCGCTCTTTCACCAACCACCAAAGCGGCGAGATTTACGGTCTGGCTCACGTGCCGGAACGGTTCCGGCTGAACTGCCTTGGTCCGCGGACTCCCGTGCGGGGCCTCTACCTGACCGGCGCGGACGTGACTACAGCTGGAGTTACTGGCGCGATGATGGGAGGCGTCCTGACGGCTTCGGCGATCTTGAGACGCAACCTGATGTCAGTAGTAACAAAACGTGCGGGAGGCTCTTCCAAGAATATTGGGATCGTTGCCCGCAGCACCGAGGGGATTGCGCAGCATACTCAGGTGTTGTAACGGCCGGCCAGCTGAATGCAAAGGTCCGTCTCTCACGACCTTATTCAACCTCCACGGACATGTCAGCGGTTGTTGCCATGGCCTGGGTCTGCGGGATCAGCGCCTGAGCAGGTTCAATCCTAAGCCAGAGCCACGCGCCGGTCAGGAGCAATGCTGCCATGGGAATCAAGGGTAGGTTGTAGCTGCCGTAGCGATCCACAAGATACCCGAACGCCAGCGACGACACGAAAGAACCAATTTGCGAAGCGGTGTTCATCGCTCCAACCACCGCACCCGCATACCCGCCGCCGATATCCAGGCATACCACAAACATTGTCGTTTGCTGAAAACAGATTGCGCCGTAAACGAGCGACAGCAAGATCAGCACGCCGACCCGTTGCTGCGTGAACATCACCGCCAACAGCACAGGCTGCCGCGATCGCCAAACTCGCCGCACCGATCGAGCAGCGTCCCCATTTCAGACCCAGCCTTGTCACCAGTGCGTGGCTCGCGAACCCTCCGCTACAGTTCGCGCCCGCCCCCACCAGGAAAGGCAGAGACGACAACAGAAGATCATTTTCGCTGTATCCGCGTGCCTTCACCAGATACGTGTGAAACCACGACTGGAAAAAATTATATGTGTAGACGTAGCAAAAGGCCGCACCCATCACAGCCCACAAATTTCCAGAGAGAAGACCAGTTTTCCATGGAAGAGCGTGATGCGGCTTAGCGACCGCCGCCCGGCCAAGGTGGTTCCGGGTCTCCTCCAGCTCGGTCTGGCTGACGCCCGGTTTCTCCGCCGGTGAATCGCGAAACCACCCATACCAAATCACGCTCCATGCCACTCCCAGGATTCCAAACACGTAGAACGATGCTCGCCAACCGTAATGCTCCTGTATAGGCACCACCAGCAAGGGTGCAATCGCGCCGCCCATTTGGCTTGCCATCAACCAGATTCCAAGGGCGCGGCCACGCTCTCGAAACGGGAACCAGCGCGCCACCGCAACCGAGGCGTTGGGAAACGCGCCTGCCTCACCCGCTCCAAAGAGAAACCGCGTCAGCAGGAGCGGATAGTAACCCGTCACCATACCGGTGAGCGAGGTGAATGCGGACCACCACAGCACGATCCGCGTGAGGACCCGGCGCGGTCCAATGCGGTCGCCGAGCGCGCCACTGGGAATCTCAAACGCGGCGTAAGAAATAGTAAAGATGCCGGTGACCCAACCCCAGGCCACCGGACCCAGATGGAGCGCCTCCTGCATGCGCGGGCCAGCGACTGAAATACAGACGCGATCCAGGTAGGTGATGACCAGCAGCACGCACAAGAGACCGAGAACTCGATTTCGATACTTCGTCGCTGGCCCCTCCGAGCGGCACGCTGCATTCTCTCATATGAGCGGGCCTCAGCCCTGCGGGCGGTTGCGGATCAGGCCGTCGACGATGGTGATGAGCGCGTTCAGCCGCTCGTCGGTTGCCTTTCCAGCTTCGGCTAGCTTGTCGAGCCGTTCGTCGGTTGCCTTTCCAGCTTCGGCTAGCTTGTCGAGCCGATCGGTCAGCACCACCTGCGCGGTCAGTAATAGCTTGTGCTCCTCCCGGAACTGGACGTGATCGTCGACCAGGAGTTCGAGTATGCGCTCGATCCGGTCAAGGCGATTAGATCCATTCTCGTTCGGCATGAGCTCTTATATTGCTAAGTATAACGAGCCCCATGGATAGTCATGTTGTTATGATCGGGAAGCTATCCCCTTGCGCTAGCCATGATCGCTGATCTGCTTCAAACCGTACTGCCCGATCGGTCGAGTTATAACGAGCTTGCGCCGGATGGAGTCACTCCCCGGCCGCACTGGTCGGCCTTTATCGAGTCGTTGCAGGCCATTGGTTCCGATGAGCTGGCGCATCGCTGGGCGCACGCGGAACGTCGAATCCGGGAAAACGGGATCACGTACAACATCTACACCGACCCGCAGGGCGTGAACCGGCCGCTGGAAATCGATCCGATCCCTCTTCTCATTGGCGCGGAAGAGTGGCGTCTGATTGAGGCGGGCATTATCCAGAGAGCGCACCTGCTCAATCTGCTTCTCGAGGATATATATGGTCCGCGCCAGCTCATCGCGAATGGGGACATTCCGGCCGCGTTGCTGTTTGCGAATCCGGCGTTTCTCCGGCCTTTGACGGGGATGCAGGTTCCGAAGCATTCCTATCTGCATCTGCTCGCGGTGGACCTGGCACGCTCGCCGGACGGCCGCTGGTGGGTGCTCGCGGACCGCACGCAATCGCCGTCGGGGACCGGATATGCGCTCGAAAATCGAACCATCGTCTCGGACGTTCTGCCGGACGCTTTTCGCGCGTCGAACGTCAGGCGCCTCGCGTCTTTTTTTCGGACCCAACGCGAAGTCCTACTGGGCCTTGCGCACTCCGATCATCCGCGAGCCGTGCTGCTGACTCCGGGACCGTACAACGAGACTTACTTCGAGCATTCCTATCTGGCCCGATATCTCGGATTCACCCTGGCGGAAGGAGCCGATCTGACGGTGCGCGACCGCCGCGTCTTCCTGAAAACAGTAGAGGGCTTGCAGCCGGTAGACGTAATCCTGCGCCGCGTGGACGATAGCTTTTGCGATCCCCTGGATCTCCGCGGAGATTCGTTTCTGGGAGTTGCCGGATTGGTGGACGCCGTCAGCGGCGGAAACGTTGTGGTGGCAAACGCGCTAGGAAGCGGCGTGATCGAGACCGCGGCCATCATGCCATTTCTTCCCGGCCTTGCCAGTAAATTGCTGGGAGAGCCGCTCAAACTGCCGTCAGTCGCCACCTGGTGGTGCGGTCAGGAATCCGCGCTCAACTGGGTGCTGAATCATTTGGACCAGGTGGTCGTAAAACCCGCGTTCCCCCTGCGCGGAATGGAGCCCATCTTCGGCGCCGATCTTGCAAAAACGGAAAAGCAGAAGATCGGGGATCAGTTGCGGGCACAGCCCTACGAGTATGTGGCCCAAGAGGAGGTGTCCCTCTCGGCCGCACCGGTATGGGACCATGGCCGCCTCTACTCGCGCAGCCTGGTGTTGCGCACCTATGTTCTGAACACCGGTTATGGTTGGGTCGCCATGCCGGGGGGCTTGGTGCGCGTGGCCGGAGGCGATGATCACGTCGTTTCCATGCAGCGCGGCGGCCGCAGCAAGGACGCCTGGGTTCTGTGGGACGAACCAGTCGACACTTTCAGCATGCTGCGTCCGCGTAACCTGCCGGTCCAGCTTCGGCACGCGCATGTGGACCTGCCCAGCCGCGCCGCCGACCATCTGTTCTGGCTGGGCCGTTATGCCGAGCGGTCCGAATGCATCGCGCGCCTGCTGCGCTGCCTGATGACGCGGGTAAGACGATCCAGTGGCGCTGAACTTGGATCTCTGTTTCGGCTCCACGGCTGTTTCAATTCCGCGCACAGCACCTTGCCCAAAGATCAAGCTCCTACCACACACGATCTCGAGGAGGAGCTTGTCTCGCTGATGTCGAACCTCGAGCGCCCGGACAGCCTGGCATTCACGCTGGCCGAGGTTCAGCGCGTCGGGGGAAATCTTCGGGAGCGCCTGTCAGCGGACATGTCACGGCTGGTCGTGGCGCTGGCCGAATCCAGTCATACGGAAAAGTACATGCTGTTTGTCGAGTACGCCGCGGTGCTGGGCGGATGCCTGGAGCTGCTGTCCGCATTTTCCGGCATGGAGCGGGAAAATATCACCCGCGGACCGGGCTGGGTGTTCCTGAGTCTCGGCCGACGGCTCGAACGAGCGATGTATTCGGTACGGCAGCTTCGGGAATTGACTGCGCCCACCGACGACGAGAGTTGGCCCGTGCTCGAATACCTACTGGAAGTGGCGGACAGCTCCATGACCTACCGCTCGCGCTACTTCACTACCTTGCAGCCGCTAGCGGTACTGGACGTCTTGATGGAGGACGAATCCAATCCCCGGGGACTGAATTTCCAAGCGTCCCACCTGGTTGATTTGTACTCGAAGCTTCCCCGCCATGCGCCGGACGATCTCAGAGCCATTGAGCACGCAATGCTGCTGCTGCGAAGCCTGGACCTGGAGACGCTCGATTTTCCACTCCCTGTCAGCGGCCGGACGATCCCTTGTTCCGAGGGACAATTGAAGTTGGACCGCGTGCTTAAATACGTCCAGAGTCTGCTGCCTTCCTGGGCGGATAATGTTTCGCTTAATTACTTTAATCACGCGCGAACGTACCCGATCACCATCGGCGGATGATTTACCGAATCGTTCACAATACGACTTACAAGTACAAGCAGCCGGTCTCTGTCGGGACGCATGTAGCGTACCTGATCCCCCGGTCTAAGCCGCATCATGCTTGTCTATCGCATGAGCTGGTGGTAACGCCGGTTCCCGATTCGCTGCGGGAACGCGTGGATTACTTTGGCAACACGTCTACGTTTTTTACTATCGAGGAGCCGCACGAGGAATTGAACATCGAAGCTCACAGTCGTGTGGTCGTCGACGGTCCTACGGTAAAATGGCCGGCAGAAGCGCCCGCGTGGGATGAGGTGGTTCGATCAATGCCGTCCGATCTCAGCGAAGCGGGGCTCGAAGCTTATCAGTTCGTGTTTGAGTCGCCTCGGATTGCCCCGCGTCCCGGGTTCGCGGCCTACGCCACGCCATCTTTTCCGCCCGCGCGCCCGCTCACCGAGGCGCTACTCGACTTGACTGCGCGTATTCACCGGGATTTCCGGTTCGATTCACGAGCCACCGATGTAAGAACGTTACCGGAGGAAGTCCTTCGCTCCCGGCGAGGCGTCTGTCAGGACTTTGCGCATTTTCAAGTCGGGTGTTTGCGATCGCTGGGTCTTGCCGCGCGGTACGTCAGCGGATATATAAGAACATACCCGCCGCCGGGGAGGCCCAGACTGGTCGGCGCGGATGCTTCGCATGCATGGGTGTCCGTATATTGTCCCGGCACGGGATGGCTGGACGTTGATCCCACCAATAATCTGGTCCCGTCCGAAAGCCACGTCACGCTCGCCTGGGGGCGGGATTACGGCGATGTGAGTCCCGTTCGCGGCGTGATTCTAGGCGGCCGCGACCACAAACTTCAAGTACGCGTGGACATGGAGCCGTTGGATCAGAACGGGTCACCGACTCCCTGACGGTCGCGGCTCGGAAAGGGTTACAGAGCCGCCAGCGTTAGCGACCGGTTCTTCAGAACGACGCCGCTGGGACCTGAACCTCAGCATGAACCTCGTCGCTGACCACTTCGAATTTCTTCAGATTTGCCGCACCGAAAGAAGTGGTGATCGCCACGTCCGCCGCGTCCCGGCCAGTGGCCATCAAAACCCGTCCGATTCTCGGCGTGTTGTGCCGGGCGTCAAACGTCCACCAGCGATCTTCAAGGTACACTTCGAACCACGCGCTGAAATCCATTGGCAACGGAACCTGCGGGACTCCGATATCGCCGAGATAGCCGGTAGCATAGCGCGCCGGGATGTTCAGACACCGGCACATGGTAATCGCGAGATGCTGAAAATCCCGGCAGACGCCGGCTTTTTCGTTGTAAACTTCGAGTGCCGTTCTGGTGCAGCGGGCGTGGTCGTAGCCGAACGTGATATGGTTTTGGACCCAGTCGCACACAGCCTGCACACGCTGCCATCCGCGCGGTAACCCGCCGAAAAGCTGAGCCGCGGTACCCGACAAGAGGTCGACCTCGCAATAACGGCTTCCTAGAAGAAATGGCAAGGTCTCTTCAGGAAGAATCTCTACCGGCAGTTCGCGAGCCGACGGATTCACGGGATCAGGCTGGCCGGAATCTTCGATTAGTGTGGAGTTGTACAGCCGAAGGGAGCCTTGCGGAGCCAGGAATTTTGAGCCGCGGTTCCCGAATGCGTCGATAAACTTGGTGACGGGCACGGCGGGCTCAATGGTCAACTCGTCCGGCTCGCGCAGGTCTTGCACGCGCGAGGGATGAACATTTACCAAAGTTATGAATGCAACGTCCAGGGGGAGCTCGAATCGAATGTCATACCCGAGCCGAATCAGCATCTCTTCTCTTTCCTTTCTCAGGATGAAGTAGCGGGCGCTAAACGCGCGAAACCTCAGCCAAAACTTGGGAGCAAGAATAAGACCAGACTCTCAGATTCTAGCGGTTTCGCCGCGAGCCTGCTACTGGTAGGTGACAGCCTCCACCATCGTGACGACTGATTGAATGGTTCCGGAACTGATGCCCGAGGCCGTAAACGCAGTTGTTGAGGTAGCGCTCAGCCTGAGGCCCGCTAATGGTGCGGCAGATGACACGGGCACGCTGAGCAACACAAAAGACGGGATCGTGAAGTGCTGGTCGCCGGCGTTGGCATTGCAGATCAAGCCGATGTCGACGGTGTTGATTGTTATCTGGACCGTTCCGTTGGGATCGCCACCGGTCCAAGTAACTTCGAGGTCCTCAAAGGGGTCCACGGCAGTGATGTTAGCTTGATTGGTCCAGATGAGAGGCGGCGGGATGGTGAAGTTTTGGGAAAACGGTCCGACTGCTGTCCCGCCCGGCCCGGAGGCGGTGTACGAGCCGGCGCTCAGGTAGAGCGGCGTCGCATTTGGACCGGAACCGCCCCAGAGCAGCCCGGAATAGCTGCCGGCGTCTGGAGCACCCGCGGTTAGTTGCTGCGATCCGTTCGGCCCGGTGATGGTGATAGCCGGTCCAGCATTCAGGTCATAGCCTGCGATATCGAAGACGAACGGAAATGATGCGTACCCGATGCATGTACCCACCTGCAGAGAATATGGATTGCCGATGTATGGCGGGCCATAGGGAAAGGCGCCGATTTGCGGAGATCCGAAAGACGCTGAGGCGGAGTCCGTTGTACTGGTGGTATTTCCGACGATCGTGCTTCCGATCATCGTGTTTCTCACCAGCAGGATTTCGCCGGTGGGCGTATAGTTGACTGGCAAACTTGCGACGGGCGGCACCGGATCAGGACAGGATTGCCCCGCCGGAGCGATGGGCATCGTGACAAAATTACTGACGATATTTCCGATCTGCACGGTGACCGGAACATAGCAGCCCGTGATTCCCGCCGGGACCACGAAGTTGATTTGATCCTCTCCGGTAAACGCGGCTCGGCCACGATAGGAAACGCTTGCCGCTTGGGTGCCGACGTAAACCGACAAAGGAAGATTCGGCATGTCGATCTGCTGGGGCGGGACGGCGCCATTATCTCCTGGCGAGGTCCCGATCCCGGTGCCCCATATGGTGCCGGAGTCGCCGGGGTGCGCGGGTGAATTCACGAAATACAGTTGGTAATTCGCACCGGTGATGATGCCGCGGCCGGAACCGTTCGATTTAACGGTGAAAATTCCAAAACTATTCGCGACCACTTGAATAGAGATTGCGGTACTGGTTTCTCCATTGTAGGTACAGTCAGCACCTGGTCGCCTGTCGGTGTGTTGTCCGGCACGATCGCGTTGATCAGTGTGGGGCTGACGAAAATCGGAATGGCATTTAAAGTCATGCCTTCAGAAAGAACCTGAACCGACACGCCGCCGAGCGTCGTTTGCAAGGGATACGCAAGCGCGGGACTGGAAGAGGGACCTAGATTCGTTCCATAAATCGAAAAGATAGAACCCTGCGCGATGGATGAATCAGGCCAGCCAATCAGTGCACTGCTCGCGGCGTTCAGCACTCCATTCGCCGCGATTTGCGGCTGCGCCACGGCGGTCGCCGAAAGGACGATCGCGAGAATAGCTAGCCATACCAACCTTAAGTCTAGCCGTTTAGCCGGCGTCTTCGGTGACGGTCACGTTGACGTCCATACCCGTGAAGGATCCCGGAGGTCCGTGATAGGTTCCGCATAGCGGAACAACCTGGTCGGGTGTCCACGCGACCCCTACGCGGATCAGATTGCGATTGCCGACGATGCTATTGGTGGGGTCAAAATCGATCCAACCGGCTCCAGGCAGGTAAGCTTGCATCCATGCGTGAGTACTTCCGCCGCCCGTTCCCCCGGAGTCATCCGGAACGAAGATATAGCCGCTGACAAATCGCGCGGCTAGACCCAGGTACCGCGCGGCTTCGATCATCAGCAGCGCGAAATCACGACAACTGCCCCGCCGGTTGCGCAACGTCTCCTCCGGCGTTTGGACGCCCTTTTCTTCCCGGCGGATGTAGGTGAATTGTTCCCGAATGCCGCGAGTCATGGAGCGTAGGATCTTCATCGTGGCGGTGGAGTTGTCTGGATCCAGAAACTGCAACGCCCAACTACCCGTTTCCGCGCTAGGGTAATGGGGAGCCAACCCACGGGCGAGATTTGGAAAATCCTCGTCCGAATAGCGGAAGGGATACGCCTTGGCGTAATCCTCGACTGGGTATTCGGGCAGGGTGCTTTCGAAATGTTCGAGCGTCACCGTGCTTTCAAAGCGCAGTTCACAGGTGGTGCCCTCGAAGGCCGCGATCGCAACAGAATTATCGAACGGATCGTGCAGCCACCGCAGGCGAGCCGGCCGGGGCGTGATCGCCAGCCCGGTGCGTATCAACCGTAGATCGTGGCTTTCGCGTGGCCGGAACATCATGCGATGCTCGCCCAGAGCGACGGGCTCCGAGTAGCGGTACACAGTGACGTGGCGAACCGTAAGAAACGCCATTACGCAGTAAGCTCCGGTATCTCATCGGTCCAGACTTTGAAACCTTCGAGGGTATTTCGACCGAAGCTAGTCACAATCGCGACATCGGATGCATCCCGCCCTCGTGCCATCAGGACGCGGGCCATCCGCGGCACGTTATTGCGCGGGTCGAACGTATGCCAGCGGCCACCGAGATAAACCTCGATCCACGCAGCGAAATCGCCCACGCCCCAGGGTGGAGGAGTTCCCACGTCGCCTAGATAACCCGTGCAATAGCGGGCCGGAATATTCATGCAGCGGCAGAACGTGATGGCCAGATGCGCATAGTCCCGGCAGACCCCGATACGCTGTTGATACGCCTGCGCGGCGCTGCGGGTGGCGAGTGCATTTTGATAATCGAACGCGATGTGTTTGTGGACGTAGTCGCAGATCGCCTGCACCCGCCACCAGCCTGGAGGTGTGGACTCAAACAATTGCCAGGCTGTTTCCGTCAGAAGATCCGTTTCGCAATACCGGCTGCCGAGAAGAAACACCAGAGTTTCCTCAGGCAGATCCTCGATCGCATGCTGCTTCGCATCGGGCACGAATTCGTCAGGCCGGCCAGTGTCTCTGATGACTCCGTCCGCTCTGAGGCGAAGGCGTCCCGCCGGCGCGAGCAGGCGATTGCACCAGTTGCCAAAGCCGTCGCGATAGGCCGTGAACGGAATGGACGGCTCAGTCGTGAGATGATCCGGAACGACTATGTCGGAGGCTCGCGAATAATGAATATTCACCAGCAGAATCATCGGCACATCTTGCGGGCAATAATAGATGAGCTCGTAACCGACGCGGAGTAGTATGGCCTTCGGTTGCATGAGAAATCTCAATTTTCGGCGAACGAGGCCAAGACGGTGCTCGATGTAGACGTTGTAAGTTATTGTAGCATAAGGTCATTGCGAGGGAAGACCGAATGAAACGGGTCATTACAGTCAGAGGCGATACCGGGGACCCCGCTCCGTATGAGGAAGCCCTGCGCAAAGCCGGGATCGAGCCGGTCTTCGATGCGCCTCTCGATGCCGTATCGGGCGTGATGCTGATGGGCGGCACCGACGTGAATCCGGAACGCTACGGCGAAGCACGCGATCCGAAGACGGACAAACCCGATGACCAGCGGGACCAGCGCGAGTTGGAGCTGATCGCTGAGGCGCTCGAGCGTAACCTGCCGATTCTCGCGATTTGCCGCGGAATGCAGATCCTGAACGTTCAGCACGGCGGAACTCTGGTCCAGCACCTCGATCCCGTGGAGCATCACCGTCAGCGACCGAAGGTTAAGAGCGTGAGCGCCCATTTGATTGAAATCGTACCCGCGACAAAGTTGGCGCGGATTGCTGGATCTGAGCTTAGATGGCAGGTTAACTCGCGCCATAATCAGGCGGTGGCTCGGGTCGGTCACGGCTTAGTGGTTTCCGCGACCGACCCGAGCGACGGCGTGATTGAAGCGATCGAGCGTCCGGATAAACGCTTCGTGGTGGGCGTCCAATGGCACCCTGAAAATCAAATCGCCGGGAAGGATTCGATCGCCAGAAGGCTATTCGACTCGTTCGCAGCGGCTTTGATCTAAGGCTTGGCAGCTCTGCGAAGATCGAGCGTGAGAGGGAACTCCGAGTTCGATTCTTCCGGCGGCACCGCGATTGCACCCGGAGTGTGGCCGAGCAAACTGAAGCGCGCCAAGCGGCGGCTTTCCGCTTCCTGGGCGTTGACTGGCAGTTCTTCGTTAGCCCGTCCTCCGGGATGCGAGACGTGATACAGGCAGCCGCCGATGGACCGCGACGACCAGGTGTCGACGATATCAAAAACCAGCGGGGTGTGAACCGGAATGTTGGGATGCAGGCAGGAAGGCGGCTGCCATGCCCGATAGCGGATTCCGCCGACCGGCTGCGGAAAGCGGCGCCCGTTGCATAAGACCACATAGCGGTCGCCGACGGCACCCGTGACTTTCACCTGGAGGCGTTCAACCGAGGAATCGACGCTCCGGGAGGTGCTTGCGCCGGTCACTTCTTCGCCCAGCACGTTCCAGGGTTCCAGGGCGTGGCGCAGCTCTACGGTGACACCGGCGGCGGTGATGGAACCAATCAAAGGAAAGCGAAACTCAAAGTGGGGAGCGAACCATTCATCCTTGAACGCATAGCCGGCGTCGCGGAGTTCCTGCAGGATATCCTTCCAGTCGAGCTCGACAAAGTGGGGAAGCATGAAGCGGTCATGCAGCGCGTTTCCCCAATGGATCAGCTTGCGCCGATATGGTTCTTTCCAGAATTTGACGATGAGCGCACGCACCAGCAGTTGCTGGACCAGGCTCATGCGCGCGTGCGGCGGCATTTCAAAGGCCCGCAGTTCGACCAACCCGAGCCGCGAGGAAGCGGAGTCTGCCGGATACAGCTTGTCGATACAGATCTCGGCGCGATGGGTGTTTCCGGTCAGGTCAACCAAAAGGTTGCGGAAAATACGGTCGACCGTCCACGGCGCTATATATTCGGAAGACCCAGCATCTGGCACCTGATCGAACGCGATCTCCATCTCATAGAGTGAGTCAGTACGCGCCTCATCGACTCGCGGATGCTGGCTGGTGGGGCCAATGAATTCTCCAGAAAAAAGATACGAGAGTGAGGGATGGTTCTGCCAGAAGCCAATCAGACTGCGTAACAGATCGGGACGCCTAAGAAAGGGACTGTCCGCCGGAGTGAGACCGCCAGTGACAATGTGATTGCCGCCACCGGCGCCGGAATGCCGCCCGTCGAGCATGAATTTTTCGGTCCCGAGACGCGTTTGCCGGGCGAGATCGTAAAGCGCCGTGGTATTTCCCACCAGTTCACACCACGATGCGGCGGGCTGAACGTTTACTTCGATCACGCCGGGGTCGGGTGTCACTTTAATCACCGAGATTCGCGGATCGGGGGGAGGCTGGTAACCCTCAATCGTCACCTGCATCCGAAGGTAAGACGCCGTGTCCTCGATCGCCGCGATCAGGTCGAGATAGTCGCTCAGAAACTGGACCGGGGGCATGAAGACGTACAGCCTGCCTTCGCGTACCTGGGTGCAGAGGGCCGGCCGTGAAATCCACTCAGCGGATTCGTTTTTCTTGGGAATTCCGCAGTGCTCGACCGGCTCGGGGTTTAGAGCAGACATGGCTGCCGTGAACAGATGGCGCTTGCGCTGCGGCTTCTCCGGAAGCTGTTCGCGCGTGGCGAAGGGGTCGGCTTCGAAGGAATATTCGACGTCCTCCGGCTTCGTCCAGGGAAGCGATTCGAGCGGCAGCCGCAAACCCAACGGCGAATCGCCCGGAATCAGGAAGAGATGCGCCGATGCGGTGAACCACGGTTGGCTGCTCCAGCGCGGCGTTCCCGATTTCGAGGGGACCCGGCGCAAGGGAAGCACGAAGCCTATCGTCTGGCCGAGTTCCTGTTCGAAAATGCGG
>JBEKBK010000010.1:0-39172 GCA_050015435.1 Bryobacteraceae bacterium | reverse complement strand
CGCTGTGGGGATACTGGAGGCGCTGGGCGAAGCTGCGCAAAGCAGCAAGAATCCGGTGCTCTTGACGGAATACGTTCGCCAGTCCATCCGCCGCAGCATTGTCAGCCAGGTAGTGAATGCTCAGGGTGAAGTGGCTGCGTACCTGGTGGATCCTTCGATCGAGCGTTCCATCGAAACCGCGGTGGATCACGGCGAATTGAATAGTGTTCTAACCATGCCGCCGGAAGGCGTCCGGGACATCGTGACGCGCTTCGGCCGGAAGATTGAAAAATCTGAGACCGCGACGGTGATTGCAAGCGCGGGCTCGCGGCATTTCCTGCGCCAGATACTCGAGTCGGCTTTGCCTAACGTGACGGTGCTTTCGCACAACGAGATTCCGTCCGAGGTCAAGGTGCGCTCGCGCGGAGTCATTGAATAGGAAGCGTCCTATGCGGATCAAATCATTTTTCGCGAAATCCGTAGACGAGGCGATGACGCAAGCCCGGGCCCAACTCGGAGCCGACGCGATGTTGCTGAACACACGCAAGACGCCTCCTCAGGACGGCCAGCCGGGCGGGTACGAAGTGGTGTTCGGAACCATAGATGAGGAACCGCCCGCCGCGCCGGCGCTCGCCGCGAAGCCCAATCAGGCGCCCGTCGCCAAAGAGCTCCCGCCACCTTTGCCCGCCGCGAAGCCGCAGGATCAAATGGCGGACGACCTCCAGCGCTTGCAGGCCCAGATGGAGGAGATTCGCGGGCTGATTTTGCGCTCATCCCGGAATCAGCCGACCGTTGGCCGCACCGTCCCGGAGCTGGTGGACGTGTATGCGCGCTTGATCGCGGCCGAGGTGGATGCGGTGTTGGCGCGAGATATTGTAGACCGTCTTGAAGCCTCCATCGCGACGGATGCTTTCTTCGAACGGGCCACTCCGGGCCGGCCCAACACCGCCAACCGGTGGAAAGCGCTGCAATGCGATCCTGCGCGGATCGAGACGTTTGTAAAGTCGGAAATGGAACGGCGGGTCGGGGTCGATCCGAAATTGGGCTCGGTTGTCGCGCTTGTCGGACCAACCGGCGCCGGTAAAACAACCAGTCTGGTCAAGCTCGCCACATCGTTGCCGGAAGCGGCGTCGGGCACGCGGGTTCGCTTGCTTACGGTGGATACCTCCCGTCCTTCCGGTTATCTGCAGCTACAGTCCTTGGCGGAGCCGTTCGGGATCGCGTGCGAACCAGTGCATTCGATACAGCGTCTGCCAGAGCTGATCGCCAACCGGAAGGCCGGCGAACGCTTGATGGTGGACACGCCGGGCTACGCGGGCGATGACGGGAAGACTGCGGAAACCACCGCCCGCCTGCTGACGCAGTGCCCAGGCATCGATGTTCACCTGGTAGTTCCGGGATACATTCGGGCGAACGATCTGCGCCGCTGCATCCAGCGGTATGAGATGTTCCGTCCGGAGAAAATTCTGGTGACCAAGCTGGATGAGACGGAGGCGCTTGGGCCCGTGTTCTCTGAGGCGGCGCGCGCCGAACTCCGCCTCTCGTTTCTGACGCATGGACCCGTGATCCCACGGGACATCCGCGCGGCGTCGATCGAGGACTTTATTGCCATGGTGCTCGATCGCCCGAAGGCGCTCGCGCAAAGCGTGGCATGAGGATTTGATGGCGACTCAGTCCACCACATTCGCGTATACCGATCCCGCGGACCAGCAGGCCCAGCGCGAGCAGCTTATCTTGGAGCACTTGCCACAGGTACGGTGGATCGCCACGCGCTTTCACGAAAAACTCCCGGGCAACACCTGCCTGGAGGATCTGATCTCCATCGGCATTGTCGGTCTCATCAACGCGATCGACAGCTTCGATCCGAAGTTCAACGTGAAGCTCAAGACATACGCCGAGCACAAGATCCGTGGAGCGATCCTGGACAGCCTGCGGGGCATGGATGGCGTGCCGCCGCACAAACGCAAGCGCTTGAAGCAAATGCAAGCGGCGATGGAAACTCTGGAACAGCGGCTGCAGCGTGCGCCCCTCGAGGAAGAAGTCGCGGCCGAGCTGGGTATCAGTCAAAAGGAATATCAGGACGCGCTCCTGGAACTGCGCGGGGTCAGTGTGGGAAGCCTGGACGCCGTCCCCAACGACAACGACAAGCGCAGCCTGCTGTACTATCTCGCGGATCGGGAGGATCAGTCGCCGGCGCGGCTGCTCGAACGGTCCGAGCTCGAAAAACTGATTCAGGAAGGCCTGGACAAGATGCCGCGCGTGGAACGCTTGGTCCTGGATCTGTATTACCGGCAGGGGCAAAATATCCGGGAGATCGCTCCCATTCTGGACCTTCACATCACACGCATTTCGCAGATCAAGGCTCAGGCGATCCTTCGCCTCCGCAGCTACATTGACAAGCGCTGGCCCACTCCCAAGGGAGTCTATTAATGACCGAAATTCAGGAATCCGTCGCGAGTTTTCTTTCGGCGCTTACTAGCGGACTCGAGGAATTGCTTTCACAGGCGGGTCCCGAGCCGGCGAAGGTCTCCTGGGCTCCTCGTCCAACAGCGACCTTCCGTCCGGACCTGTTGTGGTGGTCCTGCGGCGTGAGCGTAGATCCGGCTTGCACCTTTTTGGTCGGCGCGCCCGACGAGACGTGGTCGGAAATGGGGCGCGACAGTGGAGCGAGTTCCTCCGGTGGCGATCCGGAGGGCAACTGCTTCGCGGCGATCGCGCAGGTGATCCAGCAGGTGGCCGAGTCCCGTTTCGGCGCGGAGGTATTGTGCAGCGATATGGGGCCGGCCGAGCTACCGCCAGATGCGTGGACCTCGGCTGAGATGACGGTTTCGCTTGGGAACCGGTCCTGCCCACCGATGGATATTGTGCTCAGTCCGGAACTGGTTACCGCGCTCGGCGGCAAAGCTGAACCAGAGCCAGTGCAGCCTCCGGCGGTGTCATCTCATCCGATGAATCCCGTCGAGATGCTCATGCACGTAGAGGTTCCGGTGAGCGTATCGTTGGGGCGCACGCAGCTAAGGGTCAAGGATCTGCTCAGCCTCACGCAGGGCTCGATTGTAGAGCTGGACCAGGAACTTAGTGACGAAGTGGACGTCCGTGTCAACAATTGCGTGATCGCCCGCGGCGAGGTTGTCGCGGTGGATGGGAATTACGGTGTTCGAATCTTGAAGATCGTCTCGGCCGGAAGCGCGCCGCACATCGGAGTTTTTTCGGAGCCGGCGATCCAGCGGCCGGGAAGGAATTAGGGGAAATGTTACTCAACCTGCAAATGTCGCGTGAGATTGGGATTTCTGTGTTCGTCGCGTTCGTTCTAGCGGCGTTCGTTGCCTATCGGCTGCTGACCAGGCGCATTCGGCGCAGGCGAATCGTCGCGCTGGAACTGCGGCTCGAGGCTGCCTGGGAGCACTTTAAGGTCTCCTGGGGGATTCCGGGTTCCCACAAAAACGTGGGACTAACCAGCACGCTGGTGGGGGGATTGCAAACCGGTCCCCAAGGGAGGGTACTGAGTATACGTCCTTTATCAGCTTCGGCCGCGCGGAAGCCGGAGCCGACGCGGGTGCCGCTCGCCAGCGCGGCGGTGGCCGTGGCACAGCCGGCGCCAAGCGCCGCAGCTCCCTCCATAGAAACGGTTCAACAAACGCAGATTTCCTGCGATATATAGAGGGCTCAATTGAATATCAACGAGCTGAACATCAACGAGCGTGAGGCTTTGAACATTCCCAAGCCACAGTCCGACAGACTTTACGAAGCCCTGAAGACCAACGCCGGGTCTTCCTCCCCGGTCGTGTCCAGCACACCCGCCCCCGGGCAGGATCAAATCGACTTGGGCAGTCAATCCGGGCTGGTCTCGCAAGTGCAAAACGCCGGTGCGGACGATCGCGCCAGCCGGATTGAGCAATTGCGGGCGCTGGTTCAATCCGGACAGTATCAGGTGGATACCGCCGCGTTGAGCCAGTCGATCATTGGCGCCACCATCAACGGGTACTAAGGCAAGGTCCCTATGAACCCGCCAGAAGAAGGGCGCCCGCTCGAGTCTTGTCACGCCGCCGAGGCGCGGATTCAGGCTGTGGAAAGACTCCTGCTGGAGTCCCGTCCCGGCAGCCTTGAACAATGCGAGACGGAATTGCGCGAAGTGGCCGTCATTCTCCAGCGGCTCGTTTCCGAAGGGAAAGGTCACTTTTCCCCGGAGACCGGCGCCGCATTTAAGCGGATCAAACAGGCCACCGGCCGGTTGCAGCGGCAGGTGGAACACGCGTCGAATCTTTGGACCGGCTGGCTTCAGTTACGGTTGGGTACGGGTTATACCGACCGCGGCCGTCCGGTGTTCAGCGGCAGAGAACCGGGCACGACGTTTGAAGTTTAGGAACCCATGGGCGGCATTTTCAGCAGTTTAAGCAGCAGTTTGGATGCGTTGCGCACCCTGCAGAACGCGCTCGAGGTGTCCCAGAACAACGTCAGCAATTCGTCCACTCCCGGATATGCGCGGCAAGTTGCAACCTTCGAGGCGCAGCCATTTAATCCAGCTGGTGGTCTGGCGGGCGGCGTAGAGGCCGGCCCGACGCAGAGCACACAAAATGAATACGCCAATCAAGCGGTACGGACGGAGTACTCGGCGCAGGGCTACTATTCCGCACAGTCGAGTGCGTTGTCGTCGATTCAATCGCTGTTCGACGTTTCCGGGCAGACCGGCGTCCTCGGGGCGCTGAACAATCTATTTCAAAGCTTCTCCGCCTGGAGCGCGACGCCTGACTCTACCGCGGCACAACAAAGTGTGATTGCGAACGCCCAAGCGCTAGCGCAGAGCTTTCAATCGACCTCGGCGAGCCTGGCGCAGACCACCAGCAGTCTCAATCAGCAGATCAGTTCCACCGTCCAGCAAGTGAATACCCTGGCTTCGGCGATTCAGCAGGACAACGTCCAGATCCAGAAGAGCGGCGGTACCCCGGACGCGGGAGTATCGGCCAACTTGGAGGCCTCGTTGGAATCGCTCTCGCAACTGGTGGATACCACCGTCACGTTCGCTCCGGATGGAACGGCCACGGTGCTTCTCGGGCAGGGGCAATCTCCTTTGGTGATTGGAACCCAACAGTACTCTCTGTCGGCGAGTTTTACGGGTACGACTCCAGGCGGCAACGCCAACGCCGTTCCAGATGCACAAATCCTGGATTCGAACGGAGATGACGTCACGAGCCAATTCTCACAGGGAAGCCTCGGAGGATTGCTGAACGTTAGGAACACCGTCCTGCCGTCGCTCCAGGGAGACGCGAGCCAGCAGGGTGAGCTGAATCAGTTGGCGCAGCAAGTGGCGGATAGCGTAAACCAAGTCCTGACTTCGAGTACTACGCTGAGTGGACAAACGGGCGGGCCACTGCTTGACTACAGCAGCTCCAGCCCAGTGGAGGCCGCCCAGACACTTACGGTCGATCCAAACATTACGCCGGGCACGCTTGCGCCCACGGATCCTGGTCCCCCTCCGGTACAGAACGGTGCGGCGCTCACGCTCTCCAATCTTGGAAATTCCACGGATCCAGCGGATCAGATCGACGGTCAGACGATATTGCAGTTTCTGAACGGAATCGCGACCCAGGTGGGACAGCAGGCTTCGGATGCTCAGACCGGGCAGACTCTGCATTCCACGCTGCTCACACAGGCGCAAGCGGTTCAGACCCAGATCTCCGGCGTTTCCCTGGACGCTGAAGCGGTGCAGGTGCTACAGCTTCAACAAGGTTATTCGGCGGTGGGAAAGATGGTAAGCGTGGTCGACAGCCTCGCTGGAACTCTCATCAGCATGGTTGGCACAGGGTAGGAAGAGGTTTTCGTATGTTACAAGGCTTAGGTTCCATAGGACAAGAGTTTCTCACCAATCTGCAAACTCTCGATCAGCAGATCGCCAACACGCAGGAGCAGGTATCATCCGGCTTTCAGATCAACCAACCCTCGGACGACCCGGCCCAACTCGGCGACTTACTTCAACTGGAATCTAATCTCGGAAATGCGAATCAGGTGGTTAGCAATCTCGGCAATGTATCCGGTGAAGTGAACACCGCCGAATCCGCCCTCGAGAACGCCACCCAACTTCTTCAGCAGGCGGGTACGATCGCCGCGCAGGGGGCGAGCTCGACCACGTCCGCGACGGAACGCACGGCGTTATCGCAGCAGGCGGAGCAGATTCTAACCTCGCTTGTGTCCGACAGCCAAACCACTTACAACGGAACTTACGTATTCAGCGGCGACCAGTCGAACTCCCCTTCGTATCAGCTCGACCTTAACAACCCCAATGGCGTTGACCGTTTAATCACGGCGCCCGCGACTCAAAAGATCCAGGATGCGACGGGCGTGACCTTCGCGGATTCGCTGACCGCGCAGACCATTTTCGATAACCGGAACGCCGACGACAGTCTGGCGTCCAACAACGTTTTCGCGGCCGTAAACAGCCTGCGGGTCGCCCTGGCGAATAACGATACGGCTGGCATTAATAACGCCCTCACCTCCATCAACACGGCCTCCGACTATCTCTCCCAGCAATTGGCCTTCTACGGCGGGGTGCAGGACCAGATCGCCAACGCAACCGATGTCGCGCAGAAATTCCAGCTTCAGTATCAAACCTCGATCAGTCAGGTGAGGGATACCAACGTGGCCACCGCTGCGGTCGACCTGACACAGGAGCAGGACAGCATGCAAGCGTCGATTCAGGCCGAAGCAGCTATACCGAAAACCAGTCTATTCGACTATCTAGGCAGCGGATCAGGCGGGTAGGATTTGCCAGCTAGCGGCAATGCGAGCTAAGACTGGAATTCTGCGCACGTTCCCGCTCATCGATGAGTTGCAGGAATGATTCGGCCTCGGCGAAGCCCGGGCGGAGCTTCAGCGCCTGGTTAAAGTCCCTGCGCGCCCGCTCTGGATCGGGCTTGTTCAGCAAATGATAGATACCCACGAACAAATGAGCCCTAGGGTCGAGCGGCCGCACCTGCGCGATGCGTTCGGCGATCGCGGTGGCTTCATCGAACATTTCGAGCTGGTGATATTCCGCGGCGAGAAAATCAAGCCGTGAGTGGTCACTCGGGTCGGCGGCGATCTCTTCCTTCAGAATCTCGATGTACCACCGGTTCTTGAGGCGCCGCGCTTCCCGATCCGAAGAAAAGTTGTGAAAGATGCGGAGGCCGGTTTTACGTAGCCGCCCGCCTCCGGAAAGGATCGAGGCGTCGATCGTTTCATGCACGCGTCCCCGGTAGCGATGGTTCGGCCGATTGGGAAAGAGCCGGACGACGTAATCCGTGAAAGAGCTTTCGGAATCCGACGAGCGATTCTGCCGCTCCAGGAAATACCCACAGTTTCGGCCAGGGGCGATGAGCCCTTCGATCATGTTCGCGCCGGCCCGATCTAGTGTCTCGTCGGCGTCAAGCATGAGAATCCACCGGCCACTCGCGCGCTCTATGGCGTGATTGCGCGCTGCCGCGAAATCGACGATGGTGAAATCGAACGGGATCACTTCCGCTCCATAGCGCGCTGCGATACTCGCGGTTGCGTCCGTCGAGCCGGTGTCGACAACAATGCACTCTTCAGCCAGCCCTCGCACCGAATCGAGACACCGTGGGAGATTGCGCTCCTCGTTCTTCACAATCATGCAGAAACTGAGCGCATCTGAACTAGACATCGTGGTTTAGAGTAATTAATCCGTTAGTACGGACAAGAACCGCTTGCTGACGCGCGCGGCTCGGTATTGGCTACTGAGCCGCGAGGCAGCCTATGGTGTGCTTATAGCCACTTTTGCCTTTGTTTTCACGGTTTATTTCAGCGCTTCAGACGTGCCGAGCGCGTAGTGATTCATGATGACGATATCCACCCGGCGGTTCTTTGCGCGGCCCTCCGGCGTGTCGTCGGCGGTTTCCGGCTGGGTGTCGGCAAACCCGACGATCGCGATCCTTTTCTGATCGATCCCGAATCGTTTGGAGAGCAGCTCCATCATGGCGATACTGCGGGCCGCCGACAACTCCCAGTTACTGCGGAACCGTGCGGTATGGATCGGAACGGAATCGGTATGTCCTTCGATCCGCAGCGGGTTTTGTACCGCTTTCAGCGCGTCGGCGACTGTGCTTAGGATTGAGTACGTAGCCGGATCGATTTCATCCGCGCCGGACGGAAAAAACGCCGTCTGCTTGAGGCTGACCACCAATCCGCGCGGCTCGAGATGCAGCTCCACTTTGCCCTGCGTGATTTCCTTTTGCAAGTCGCTGGTTAAGCTCTTCAGCGAAGGCGCGAGCTCGAGCAGATCTTCCGGAGGAGCTTCCTTAGCGGCGCGCTGGGCGCCGCCCGGGCCCTTCATCTGAGCATTTCCTTGGCCTTTGTCGTCGATGGTTCCACCGAGGATCTTGGCTACCGCCGAGGGCCTGGAGACTGCCCTTCCATTGTCCAAGGCTTTCTCCACCGCCTGCGAGATTTCCCTGGCTCTGGCTTTGTCGGTCTGAGAGGAGGCGAACATCACGACAAAGAATGCGAATAGGAGCGTGATGAAATCGGCATAAGAGACCAGCCATCGCTCGTGATTTTCATGCTCGGGCGCCTTCCGCTTCATGGACGGTTATCCTCGGGCCGTGACTGGCTCGCCGGCTGCTTCGGGGGCCCCCTTCGGACTCTTCTTGTTGCCGGAATGCGGGAGGAAAGCTTCCAGCTTCACCTTGATCAGCTTGGGGTTCATCCCCTCCAGAATGCTTCCCACTCCTTCGAGGATCAGTTCTTTAGCTTGTACATCGGCGTGGATCCTGGATTTGAGCTTGTTGGCGGCGGGAAGGAAAAAGAGGTTCGCTACCGCGACTCCATACACGGTCGCTACAAACGCCACGGCGATTCCGCGCCCCACCTCGTCAATATTTTCCAAATGCTTCATGACCTGGATCAGACCGAGCACCGCGCCAATGATCCCGACCGTCGGCGAGTAGCCGCCCGCCGCCTCGTAAACCTTCGCGTACGCTTCCGCGTGCCTTTCCGATTGGAATAGTTCGAGCTCCATCATCTTGCGCAGTTCCTGAAGATCGGTGCCGTCGACGGCCAGCGTCAGGGCCTTACGCAGGAACGGATCCTGGATCTTGTCGAGGTCTTCTTCGAGCGAGATGATGCTACTTTTGCGGGCCTTGGTCGCGTAGCGGATGACTTCCTCGATAGCGGCCTCCGGGTTGATGACTTCTTCCAGGAAAACGTTCTTCAAACCCTTGAGCGCTCCGATCAGCGCCGACATCGGCGAGGTGATCATCACTGCGCCCAAAGTCCCCCCCAAGACGATCATTGCAGCCGTAAATTGCGCGACATCCGAAATCTTGCCGCCCTCTTTCACCAGGCCGAACAAGATGCCGCCGACGGCGACCACCAGGCCTCCGATCGTCGCGAAGTCCGGCCGGGTCGATCTGAGCTTGGAGGATTTCTGATCGTTATCTGCCATCGGGCGGGGTTTCCTGGCCGGTACTCTCCGTGAATCGGCTCAGGAGTCTTTGAGCGTCAAACTTGCAGCAGAAGTCATTTCCGATCAATGATTTACGAAATGCGGTCACTCTTTCCACGATCTCCTCGGCGGACTCCAAGACCACCAGCTTATGCCCCGACGTCAGGGTGATTACAGTATCTGGGGTGACTTCGACGTACTCGATCAGGTCCGAATTCACGATCAGGAGTTTGCGATTGAGCCTAGTCAGTTTTATCATGATCGGGCCGCGAAGGGCAGACTGCATATCGACGAGAACGGGACATTGTTTACCCCTAACTGGCCTAAGAGGGACTCCTAGATTGTCCTCGGCTGAGCTAAAGCAATCGTCTTAGTCTGTCGATTCATCGGGGAGAAGAATGAAGCCAAAGCAAGCCGGCGGAGCTGGGTCAAGTCTCCTCGGTGGTCAGGACATCTCCAGCCCGCACTTCCGGACGCTGTACGGGGTTCACGAAACCTTCGCGCGCGCCCTGGAGACCGATCTTTCCGCGTTTCTACAGGCCGAAATCCGGGCGAGCCTGTCCGAAATCTCGTTTGTTACCTGCGGCGATTTCAACCGGACCCTTTCCAATCCAACGTGCTGGATCGTCATGCGGTTGCATCCGGGACGGGAAACCATGGTTCTGCACCTCGAATCCGCAACCGTCTTCACCTTGCTCGAGCTGCTCATGGGTGGCAAGGGAGATGCGGCCGTTCTGGCTCCGCGGGAGCTCACGGAAATCGAATGGAGCTTGCTCGAGGAAGTAATTCGGGTATTGGTACGTCCGTTGGGCGAAGCCTGGCGGGTTTTTCGGGAAGTTGAATTCGTTGTGGACTCGATGGGCAGCGACCCGGCCAGAATCGTATGCCCGGATCCGATGCGGCCGGTGGGACGAATCGTGTTCCAGCTTCAATTCGACAAATTCTCTGGAAACTTTGCCATCGCAGTACCGCAAGGCCTGTTCGACGCGACCGCCGCGTCACAGGAGTCAGAGGAAGGCCCCCCGGCGCCGAACCAGGCTGATGTGGAGCGAAATCTGGGTCTTTTGGAGAACGCGATGGTCGAGTTGGAGGTCAAGCTCCAAGGGCCGACACTGGAGTTCAAGGACCTGATGGCTTTGAAAACCGGTCAGATCCTGACGTTTAATTACCCGCTGCGAGATCCGATCCATGCGTCGGCGAATGGAGCGCTTCAGATCAGCGGGCACATTGTCGGCAAAGGCCGCAAGCGGGCATTTCAAGTCCAAGAACTTCCTTGAATTCCGCGCCTCACACGCACAAAGGCGACTCGGTGGAGGCGTCGTCCATCCACATATCGTCCAGGGTGTCTTCGCTACGGGCCAAATGCCGCAGTAATCTCAAGGAGGCCTGCAAGTCCGCCTGGCTTCTGGTGTTTAGCCCGCGCAGCCACAGCCGGATGGAGCCTGCGATCTCCTGCACCATCTCGATTCTTTCCCGTTCCGCGGAGGGCAAGCGGGCCGCTTGCGCGCCGTCCGGCCAATCCAGAGCGGATTGGAGCTGCCGAAGCTCACCGCTATTCCAAGCGGCGAGAAGCTTTCTGGCGTAACGTTCTGAAACGGTCAGGGAGAGGTTGTTTGTCATGAGAATTGTTCGCGAGGCATATATCGCGAAAACTCGTGACGGGTAGAGCGGAAATCGGCCGGAAACTTTCTTGCGGATCAGGCTCAAAAAGACTGAAATTCTATACAAACTTATCGACATGAGAAACACCGCTGCGAAAGTCAGCCGGGTTCGGCCTGGGGCCGAAACAAAAATTCTATTGAAGGATGTGAAGTATGTCGCTTTCGTTTCAAACTAACGTAACATCATTAGTTGCCGAGAACAATCTCAATGTGAATAGCACAAACCAGGCCAACGCTATCACCCAATTGACTTCCGGCTACCGAATCAACTCCTCGGGCGATGACGCAGCGGGCCTGGCCGTCGCCAATACCCTTCGCAGCCAGATCGCGGAGCTTAATCAGGGCGTATCCAATGCTAATGACGGCACTGCCGCGTTGCAAACCATTGACGGCGGCCTGAACAACATTTCGAACATTCTTGATACTTTGAAGAGTCTGGCCACGCAGTCCGCGTCGGGCACTTTCGCCGGAAACCGAACGACGCTGAACAACGAATTCACCACGCTACTGTCGGAAATCGATCGCCAGGCGTCGAATATCGGCTTGGCGAGCGGGACCGCGAACACAGCCGCGACACAATACAACGCCTCCATCTCTGTGTACATTGGTGGTGGCGCGACGCAGGCTGACGCACAGGTCACTATCAACCTGTCCGGCTCCGGAAACATCGTCGATTCGAATGGATTGGGGATCGCCGGCGACCAGGTGGACACGGCGGCCCACGCGCTCACGGCCCTGAGTGATATTGCCACGGCCGTGACCAACCTCGGCAACGTCCAGGGCGCGGTGGGTACCGGCGAGAACGATCTGACCTACGCCATCGGCCTTGCGAACTCGCAAATCGAGAATAAGTCGGCTGCCGAATCCGACATTCGCGACGCCAACATCGCTCAAGAGGCGGCGGCCCTGACGCAGACACAGGTCCTGGAACAGTCATCCGTCGCAGCGCTGGCGCAGGCCAATGCCGCGCCGCAAGCGCTGCTCAAGCTCCTCCAATAGTCGCGGACTAAGGTTTTACCGAATCTGGGCCGATTCTTACTCTAGAATCGGCCTAGGTTTGTTTTGAGGAGCAGTCATGGGAACCACTCCAGCGGCGACTTTCAACGGTAACAGTCAGTACGCGGGTGATCTGCAGCAGGCCATCACCAACGCTGTGACCGTTGCGTCGATTCCCATGGACAATCTCCAGACCAATGTCACGACTCTGCAATCCCAGTCCTCTGAATTAAGCGCCCTGCAAAGTAGTTTTTCCTCACTTCAAAGCGCGATTCAAAGCATCTCCAGTGCGACCACGGGCGCAGGCGGTCTTACGGCGTCGGCCTCCAATACCGCGGTAGCCTCGGTGTCGATCGATTCGACTTCCGACGCGACTGCCGGCACTTACACCCTAAATGTCAAAGGCCTCGGTGCGCCCACGACCACGCTGAGCGAAGTAGGGTCGACCGTATCTGATCCCTCCTCAACCTCCATCAGCTCCGCCAGCAGTTTTACGCTCACCGTGGGAAGCTCGACCTTTACCATCGCCCCCACGGCGAACACACTGGATGCTCTGGCACAGGCCATCAACTCCGCCAATGCCGGAGTGAACGCGACCATCGTAAACCTGGGTTCGTCTTCAGCTCCGGATTATCGGCTATCACTTCAGAGCACGACCCTCGGCGATGAAACGATCCAGCTCAACGACGGTAGTCAGAATCTATTAACCACCCTGACCCCCGGCTCGGACGCTCAATATCAAGTGGATGGACAGCCTTCGACTCCCATCTCTTCGAATAGCGATACGGTGACGATCGCGCCGGGGGTCAGCGTCAGCCTCCTCGGCACGGGCCAGACGACGGTAACGGTCGCGTCTGATCCGTCCGCGGCCGCGAACGCACTATCGTCGTTCGTTGCCGCCTATAACGCGGCATCGCAAACCCTGGGCCAGAATCACGGAACCAGCGGCGGCCCACTGACCGGTCAGAGCATCATCTTCGAGCTCGAGCAGGCCCTGCGCAACATTTCCGGCTACGCGGGAGGAAGCGGCGTGGCAACGAGTATGGCCGATCTGGGGCTTACGTTCAACGACTCTTCAGGTGCACTGTCTTTCGACGCTTCCCAGTTTGAGAGTGTGGCTGCGTCAAACCCGAACGACGTTGCCAACTTTCTGGGCTCTATTTCGGGCGATACGGGGTTCCTAGGCAGTACGAACGATCTCCTTACCGGACTTGATGATACGACCAACGGCACGATTCAGGCGTCGATCAATACCTTGAATACGCAAATCACGAGCGACCAAACTCAGATCACCACCGATCAGGCCAATATCACGACGATGCAAAATTCATTGACCGCGCAGATGGTTCAGGCGGACACCCTGATCTCTTCGCTGGAATCGCAGGTCACCTATTTCACGGACCTTTTCACGGCCACTCAAGATGCAATCGCGAACGGCTGAGCGTATTCGAACGGCAATCGCCGCGGGTACGTATTGGGAAGCCGACCAACTACTGGTCGTTTACCGGCGAGAGGTCGAGGAGTGTTGGCGAGCTGCTTCGCCCGAAGAGCAGCGTGTTCTTTCCAGGGAAGTCATCGATTTGCTGCGGTGGGCGCGTCACTCGATTCTGGCGGCTCGCTCGCATACGCGGAGTAAGCTGGTCCGGCTCACGGGACGAAGCGCCTATGCCGGCAATTCCGCCCGGCCTGCCAATCCAATCGAGCTGGAAGCGTAGTGTCCCTGAATCGGAAGTTCGGCTGCGGGAATGACCATTGGGGAGGCGAAACACGCCGGGCGCTGTATTCCGCTATATTCGACACATGCTCGGGATTTTCAGTCGAGCCGTCATTAAGACGGGAACGGCCGAGTCGAGGATCGGTTTCGCTTCCGAAGGAGGAGGCTCGTACGAGGTGTGGGACCGGTGCCTCACGGTCGACGGGAAACGGGCTTACCACTTAGGTAACGTATGCCAAACCTGTCAGTTCCTATTCGAGCGCCTCGATGGAGCTAACACATCCGTCGAAGTCGACCGCGCGGTTGACGCGCTTGGCGTTGGCATCAGTTCGATTTCCGATCCGGTCGTCGCTGGGATTGGTACGGGCCTGCCAACCGATGACTACATCGTTTGTCTCTCCGACGCAAAGCTGCAACTTGTTCGTCCAGGGGATCAAGACGACTACTTCCGGAAGGAACAGACTGATCTTTGGGGAGTAAACGCGTTCTGGGACCTTCCACATGATCCGCGGGTACCGTGCTATCGGGCGGGCGATGTAAATCTCGAAAAGGGCGTGAGGTTATTTCACTTCGTGATTCCGATGTTTCCTGAGAGCTGGCTGAAAAAGGGCGTTGTATCTGAGTACGCTGACCGGTTTGACGAAGAAGCATCGCCGACTCCGATAGCGATTGCGTTGCTAGACGTAAAGGGCCCCGCGATCTTTGAGGGTGAGATTGTTGACCCCGCGGAACACTGGACTATTGCACATTTCCTGATCGATGGACATCATAAGGCGGCTGCGGCCCGCAAGACGGGCCGCGCAGTCCGGCTGCTGAATTTCCTTTCGCTCACGCACGGCATATCCTCACGCGAACAGGTCGAAAGATCCGTTGATGCGTCTAGCCCCGAGTGAAAGCGTTAGGGTCATTTAACGCTCATCGCTCCATTGGGCTCTTGAGTAGCCGCCGAGATGTGGCCTCAGATTGCTCCCGGGTATTCTAGGGTCATGGAGCTGATCTGCGAAATTCGCGACGCGGAGGAAGGCGGCTTCTACGCGCGTGCCTTGGGCCATGCCATCTTCACCGAGGCCGATACCTGGGATGAACTCCGCGCCAACGTGATCGAGGCGGTCTCGCTGCCTTTTGAGGATGCCCCTGCGAGTTCCCGACTGGTGCAGATGCGCTACGTCAGAGGTTGACAGGCGAGTCGCCGCATGCAACACTGAACCGATAGGTTCACTATTGCATGGCGGCCAACCTCGATCATGTCATCGGGGCGATTTCGGATCCTACGCGCCGGGCGATCATGGGCCGGCTCGCGCGTGGACCGGCACGCATCTCCGATGTCGCGGCGCCGTTTCCGATGTCCCTCACCGGTTTCTGCAAGCACGTCAGAGTGCTGGAGCGCGCCGGGCTCGTGCGACGGATCCACAAGGGTCGCGAGAACACGATCGAGTTATCCGCGGAACCTCTGCGCGATGTGGCGCGATGGATCTCTAAGTACGAGCGGTTCTGGAATGCACGCCTCGATCGACTGGAAGGGTTTTTCGCCGCAAAACAGGAGAAATCTTAATGAAGCTGACTGACATAACCGTATCCCGCACAATTCCCGCAGCGGCCGAAAATGTATTCGACGTCTGGATGGATCCGACAAGTCCTGGAGGGCCGTGGTTCGGTGGAGCGCGAGTGATTTTGAACCCGGTTGTGGACGGCCTCTTCTATCTTGCCGCGAGCCACGAAGGGCGAACCTGGCCTCACTACGGGCGATTCGTTCAGATCGAACGACCTCACAAAGTCGAGTACACGTGGGTGTCGGAGGCGACCAAGGGCGTCGAATCTGTCGTATCCGTCACCTTCGAGGCGCGTGGGGACGAGACCGAGGTGACACTCAGGCACACTGGTGTCCCGGACGATGAAATGGGACACCAGCACAAGGACGGCTGGACCTGGGTACTATCGATGCTCGCGGAACGATTCGTTTCACACCCCTCGGCGTCGGCGTGAAACGTAGGGTCACGGACGGTTGGTAGGAAGTACTCGGAAACGGCGGCGACCTTCAATGCGATATGTTTCGAAGTCCCCAAAATCCACGGTAAAGACAGTCGACAGAGACTCCCGCTTTGCGAGATGCACAATGGTAGCATCGGCAAAGTCCATCGGACGATCCCAATAGCGCGACATCAACGTGTGGATTTGGGGCAATTCCGAATTGTCAATCGGAAGCAGCAATAAAGCGCCTGAGCGCGCGAACTTCCATGCGGCTTCCATCTCTTTGCGGCTGTCGCCAACCAGGTGAAACACCTCCGTAAGGACGGCCTCGGAAGTCCCTAAGGGAAGCCGGAGCTGGCGGAATGCCTCTATACAGACGCGGTGCCAGCGGTCGGTCCTATCCAGCAATGCCAGTATGGCGCCCGTGTCAACCAGAGCACTAGCGCCCACGATTCCGTTCCAGACGCGACCGCACAGTCCGACGAACATTCTCCGACCGGCTCGGATCGCCACCCGCGATCATTCCCAGGCAACTCGAAGCAGCCCGATGAAGGCGCTGCTGCTCCGCTTCGCCATCGTTCTCCTCAGTACTGGCTTTGAGCCACTCGCGTGCCGCTAGGTCGAGAATCGTCGAGACCGGCACCTTGCGGCTGCGTGCTTCCCGCTCCAAACTGGTTTTGAGATCGGCGGATACCCGCCAAGTGTAGACTTCAGTCTTCATGCACTACATTGTAGTGCATTCTTGCGAACAGCGACAATCGCACGCCTTCACTCCACGGCCGCCAGCCGCTCCCGGCATTCTTTGCATGGGCAGATTTTGCGGAAATGATCGAAGGAATAGATGCCGGTATTATGCCCGTCGCTCCATTCGATGCGGATCGCGTACTGTCCCACCGGCTCTACAGCCAGCATTTTGAGCACCGGCTTGTACATTTGAAAGGGGGTGGGCGGCGCCGAATAATTCGACTTCTGGGGTTCCGTTCCATGCGCGCCGGTGCAGGTGGCGCAGGGACATTCGTCACGCAAATAACCGAGTGGATATTCGCTATGATGATCGTCTTTCCAGTCGATTTTGATCCCTTTTGACTTGGAAATCGCAATGTGTTCAGGCTCGGCCGACAAGGAAATCATGGTTGATTCACTCTTTCGACGTCTCGCACGCCGGAGATGCGCCGCATCGCCCCGACCACACGCTCCAGTTGCTTCTTGTCGCGAACCTCGAGCGTCATGTCGACGACCGCGCCTTCGGTGGTCCGGCTCTCATCCGAGCGCGCTTCCAGACTCCGGATGTTGGTCTGCTCGGTGAACAGCACCGTCGTCAACTGATTGAGCATGCCGGGACGATCCTCGGTGTGCACCAGCAACTTCACCGGGAACGACTCGGAGGCCGTCCGCGCCCATTCGACATCGATCTTGCGCTCGACCTCATACATCAGGTTCTGGACATTGGCACAGCTAAGCGCGTGAACGGCGACGCCCTTCCCGCGCGTCACATAGCCGACAATGCCCTCCCCTCGAATCGGGTTGCAACACTTCGCACGGTAGACCAGCAGATCGTCGATCCCCTTGACCTTGATGACCAGATCGCCATCGCCGCCGGGCGCGCCGGGGAAGCGGGCCGGAGCGGGCGTGACGGGCGCCGCAGGTTCTGCCGGAATCTGCCCCGGCGCCAATTTCTGCAAAATCTGGCGCGCGGAGAACTTCCCGTAGCCGAGGGCGGCGTGCAGATCCTCGATTTTTCCGTAGCCGTACTCAGACGCGACAGATTCGAGCTGGCTCTTGGTGATGTTGGTCGTCTGGACGCTCAGCCGACGGGCTTCGCGCTCCAAATACTTTTGGCCGATCTCGATCGCCTTGGCTCGCTCCGTCGTGTTGATGACGTGCTTGATCTTGTTGCGCGCCTTGGAGGTCTTGACCAGGGCGAGCCAATCCTTGCTCGGCAGATGGCCCGACTGGGTAAGAATTTCAACCACGTCGCCGTTGCGTAACGCATACTTCAGCGGAACGATGCGGCCGTTAACCTTGGCGCCCACGCAACGGTCGCCGATGTCGGAGTGAATGGCGTAGGCGAAGTCGATGGGAGTCGCCTCGCGAGGCAAAGAAATGACCTTGCCGCGCGGCGTGAAGGTATAGACTTCCTCCGGGTAAAGGTCCACCTTGAGCGTCGACATGAATTCGCCGGAATCGCGCATGTCGCGTTGCCATTCAACCAGTTGACGCAGCCAGGCGATGCGTTGATCGTCGGCGGCGGGTCCGCGGCGTCCCTCTTTATATTTCCAGTGAGCCGCGATGCCTTCCTCGGCAATGCGATGCATCTCTTCGGTTCGGATCTGCACTTCAAAATGGCGCCCCCCCGGTCCCATGACGGAGGTGTGCAGCGATTGATAGAGATTGGGACGCGGAATGGCTATGAAATCCTTGATACGGCCAGGGATCGGCCGCCATTCATTGTGGATCACGCCCAAGGCGGCGTAGCAGTTCTTGACCGAGTCCGTGATGATCCTGACGGCCAGCAGATCATACACCTGGTCCAGACTGATTTTCTGCCGCTTGAGCTTCTCAAAGACCGAATAGGCGCGCTTGAGCCGGCCATCGACGCGCGCCGGGATTCCTTCTCGAGCCAGGTGGACTTCGACCGTATGCTTGATTTCGTTGAGGAAACCTTCGTTTTCAACGCGGACGGCCTCGAACTCCTTCAGCAATTCGGCCGAAGCTTCGGGCTCCAGGAAGCGGAACGCCAGATCCTCGAGCTCACCCCGGATCTTGCCCATACCAAGGCGATGCGCGATCGGAGCATAGATCTCGAGGGTCTCCTGGGCGATGCGGAGCTGCTTCTCGCGCGGCAAGCATCCTAGCGTACGCATGTTGTGAAGGCGATCCGCCAGTTTCACGATGATGACGCGGATGTCGTTGACCATGGCGAGCAGCATCTTGCGGACGCTCTCTGCCTGACGCTCCTCGCGCGAAGCCAGGTCGAGCTTGCTCAACTTGGTTACGCCATCCACGCAGCGCGCCACTTCTTCGCCGAAGTTCTTGCGGATCTCCTCTATGGTAGCCGTGGTGTCTTCCACCACGTCGTGCAGCAGGCCGGTTTGAAGGCATGTCATATCCATGCTCATCTCGGCTAACTGGCGCGTCACCAGCAGCGGATGGACCATGTATGGCTCGCCAGACGCACGCTTCTGAATCTCGTGGTGCTCGTTAGCGAACTGGAAGGCCTTCTCCAGCGGGGCCAGATCCTCGTTCGGACGCAACCCGGCGACACAAGCCTTGAGTTCCCTGTAGAGCTGCTGAACCTGATCCTCCGGGGGAATCGCAGGGGCGGGCGCAGCTTCGGCCGGCAGAACGACCTCGGTCGAATCGGGTGCCATGGATACTATTAGTGTAGCGAACGGACAAAAGCCGGCACTAGGGCCGGCTCTTGCTTATAAACGACTATCTGCGTCCTGTCGACTACTTGGATGGCTCGGCGACGATACCGTTGTTGGTCGGCGTGCGGGCAGCTTTGGCTTTCTTCGTGTCAAGAACCTTCTGCAGCCAGCCGTCGGCGATTTCGATTTGCTTCTTGTACTCGTCGGGTGAGTCCAGAAGGACGGCCTTCTCACGAATCAATAGATTAGTGTAGGTCATCGCGTCTTCGTATTCCTTGTCGATCTCGAGAGCCTTAGCCATGTCCTGCATGCCCTCGTCGATGACCGGAGTGTACTGCGCCTTCAACTCCTCCTTCACCTTCTTGTCCTTGATGATGCCCGGGTCCTCAGGCTTCATCTTCAGGTTCAGCAGGGCAAGCTGGTAGGCGGGATACCACTTGTTCCAGGCGATCACGCCGAGGCTGTAATAGGCGTCTTTGCTGTTCGGATCAGCCTGAATCAATTTGTGATACCAGTCCGAGGCTTCGGCGAACATGGCCATCTTCTTGTCGGAGGGAAGATTGGTAGCCTGATTGTAGGCCAGGGAAGCCAGCGATGCGAGCGCGTTGGTATTGTTAGGATCCTGCTCGATCACTTTCAGGAACTCTTCCTTGGCTCGCGCCGCCATCTGGTTGTTTTCCGGAGAGTCAGCGCCCGGAATCCACTGCTGCATATACGCCGTGGCCAAATACACGCGGGCATTGGCATTGGTGGGATCGAGCGCGATCGCAGTCTTGAAGTGGTCCACCGCGTCCGCGAATTTATTGACCTTGAAGGCTGCGATGCCCTGGTTAATATTGTCGCGCGACTTCAGTTTGTCGCAGCCGGTAACCACGAAAATCAAGGTGAGGCCAGCCACAGCCGCGCTCACACGGGTTGCTTTACGCATACGAGTCATGACCACTTCTCCTAATGCCCTTCCTCGATCTTCGGAGTCATGAGGCCGATCTTATCTATCCCCGCGCCTTTGGCGATGTCGATCGCATGCGCTACGATTTCAAAATCGAGATCGGGGTCAGCCTTGACGAACACCACGCGTTCCGCGCGTGTCTTAAACACTTCTTCCAGCCGCGCTCCCAGCCTCGGCTCCGTGATGGGATCCTGATTTAACTTCATGGACTTGTCTTTCTCGATCACGATGACCACCGTCCGGTCCTGATTGGGGTCCGGCGGCGGCTGATTGGGGTTGGGCGGTTGCGGCGCCAATGCGTCCAGGCCGTGGGGCGTGAGAGGCGTGATCACCATAAAGATGATCAGCAGGACCAGCAGCACGTCGATCAGAGGCGTTACGTTGATATCCGCTCTTGCTCCGCCCTCGGCAGCGCCTACATTCATTGACATGACGAATTCTCCTTAATTCACTCCAAAACGCTAACGGCTGGAGTCCTAATTGTTCACATTCACATTGACGGGTTTGCGCGGAGCGCTCATATCCGGAATCAATTCGGTGATCAGCCCGATCTGATCCACGCCGGCCGCGCGCAGATTGTCCACGACTTCTTCGACCCCGCCGTATTTGGCGCGCGAATCAGCCTTGACGTACACGGTCTTATCCAGCTTGTTGGTCTGAAGATCCCGGACCTTCCCGGTTATGTCTTCCGACTTGATCTTTACGTTCCCGGGGCTCAACCAAAAGCCGCCGTCGCGCGCGACGCAGATCAGAATCGCGTCCTCTTTATCCGCATCCTTCATCGCGATCGGGTTCTTCGTGCGCACCAAGTCCACGCTGACACCCTTGGTCAACATAGGTGTGATGACCATGAAAATGATCAGCAGCACCAGCATCACGTCCACCATGGGGGTCACGTTGATGTCGGCCACTGGAGGCGCTGCTTTTTTCTTCTTCATAACAACTCCTTTAATCCAAACCTTGCTGGACTCGGACCAGAGGCTCGCCGACTGGGGCGAGCCCCTGTCCCTATCTCAACTTCGCAGGAACGCTTCTCTACTTACCGGCGCTGGCGCGCTGCGACCGCTTCAAGAAGTAGTCGATCAGCTCGGAGCTCGAGTTGCCCATCTCCACGTCGAACGCTGCCACGCGATTGGTGAAATAGTTGAACACCATAACCGCGGGGATGGCCACGAACAAACCGACGGCCGTGGTCACCAGCGCTTCCGAAATACCGCCAGCGACGGCGCCGAGACCGGTGGACTTTTCGGTCGAAATGCCCTTGAACGCGTTGATGATGCCCAGCACCGTTCCGAACAATCCGACGAACGGAGCGGTGGAACCCACCGTCGCCAGACTCGAAATGCCGCGGTTCAGTTCGGCGTGAACGATGGCTTCAGCGCGGTCGAGCGCTCGTTTAGAAGCCTCGATTTCCTCACCCGAAATATCCGAACTCAACTGATGGGCACGAAATTCCTGCAACCCGGCGACCACGACCTTCGCCAGATGGCTCTTGCTATAACGGTCGGCAATTTTAATGGCCTCATCGAGCTTGCCCTCGCGCAACGCGCCGGCGACTGCCGGAGCAAACTGGCGGGACTGCTTGCGCGCGCCGTTATAGGCGATCACGCGGTCAATCATCACGCCAATCGACCATGCGGACATGATGAAAAGCGTGATAACCACGAGGCGAGCGGGCCAGCCCATCTGGTTCCACATCGCGCGCGGGTCGAAACTAACGGGCGCCGCTTCTTGAAGAAGCATGAATGCCCAAACCTGCAACTGTAACACCATAATATTCTCCTGCGAGTTGAATTTAGAAAGCGGGCGCTTAGGGCAACCCGCTTTTGACTACTGACTCAAAGTGAAGTTGACGTCAATTTGAGTGATCACTTCCACCGGCTCGCCGTTAAGCAAAGTCGGTTTGTAAACCCATTGCTTCACCGCTTCTTGAGCGGCTGCCACCAACAGCGGATGTCCGCTGACCAAAGTCAAATTCTGAATCGTGCCATCTTTTCCGATGACCGCCGTGAAGTGTACCACACCTTGAATGCGCGCCTGCTTGGCCAGCGGCGGATACGGAGGCTTCACCTGCTTAATCAGGTTGGCGGCCTGTACGTTTCCACCGACGCGAATCCGGGACGGCGTGACCGGCTTCGGAGCTTCCACCTTGGGAGGAGGAGGCGGCGGCGGCGCTGCACCGAGCAGACTGCCGAGACCCATACCACCGACGCCACCGGGGACTCCACCAGGGACGCCGCCAACCACACCACCAGCCATGGCGGGCGGCTGATCTTCTTCGCGGATGATCGCGATGTTTTTAGGAATCTCTTTGGGTGCCATCAAGCGGCCGGCATCGAATTGCTTCGGCGGGGCCTTTACGACCTTCTGAACCACCGGTGGAGGGGGAGGAGGAGGCGGCGGCGGTGGAGGCGCGGTGAGAAAGCTCATCAACTGCGCGCGCGGCAACGTATCCGTGTAAATCAGCGGAATCAGGATCGCGATGCCGATTCCGATCAACTCCCCAACGAACGTTAAAAACACCGACAGGCCCTTGCGGGTCTTCCCGGTTCCTTCGACGAAGGTTTGCTCAAACATATCCCTCTCCCTTTACTCTGGCCCTAGCCAAAGTCAACCTCGCATACCACACCGCGCCAACTTTACACCCGGCGCGTTCCACTCAGCGCGTTTTACGCGAACCCACGGTTTCCTTCGGAGCCGGCGGACCGGCCGGCTTCGACCCAACTGAGGACGAACCCGAATCCTTCTTTCTCGACTCAACGAAGTTCTGCCAGAATACCAGAATCGGACTGGCGACGAACACTGATGAATACGTCCCGATCAAAATCCCGACGACCAGCGCAAACGAAAACCCGTTCAGCACCTGTCCGCCGAACAGGAACAACGACATCGCCGTCAGAAAAGTCAAACCGCTGGTCAACACGGTCCGGCTCAAGGTCTGATTCACGCTGATATTGATCAGGCTCTCGAGCGACTCCCGCCGCAACAGCTTCAGATTCTCGCGAATCCGGTCGAATACCACGATGGTGTCGTTCATCGAGTAGCCGACCAGTGTCAGGAGCGCGGCTACCACCGTCAGAGAGATCTCCTTGTTGAACAAGGAAAACAGCCCTATCGTGATGATCGTGTCGTGGAACACCGCCACCACCGCGGCAACTCCGTAAATCCATTCGAACCGGAAAGCAATATACACTAACATGGCGGCCAGCGCGTAGAGCGTCGCCTGAATCGCCTGCCTTCTCAGATCCGCGCCAACCTTGGGCCCCACCATTTCGGCCGACAGGATCGTAAAGGGCCCCAGACCGCATTCCTGCTTGAGCACCTGAATAATCTGCGGCGTCACGCCCTTCACTGCGGAGAGCTCATCAAACGAACTCAGGATGCCGCCCTTCGACGCGCGGTAGTCTTCAATTCCCTTAACCACATCCTGCAACTGCTGCTCGGAAAGAGCCACGTTCTGTTGCAACAGCGGATCGCGCAACCGGTCGGCAAGCTGTTGCATTGATGAATTGTTGAGATCCAGCTTCCCACCCTGCACACCGAATGTTGAGCGCAGTTGATCTTCAATGATCTGGCGGTTTTGGTTCAATTCTTTCTCATCCCGAATCTGAGTCCCGACCAAAACCTCCGGCTTACCCGTGATCTGTTGAACCGAAATCTCACCGCTGATTTTGTCCGCTAGCGCGCTTCTAATCTTTTGAACCGGCGGCTCGGTATTGAAACGGAGGTACATCAGGGCCCCTCCGCTAAAATCGATGCCGTATTTTGGACCACCCTTCACGATCAGACTGACAATCCCGGCCAAGCTCAGCACGAGCGACGCACCGATGAACGGCCACTTCCACGCCAGGAAGTCATAGTGGGTGTTCTTAAATAATTCCATTTAGACCATACTACCGGTCTGCATAATACAGACACCGGCTGCCGTTTCAAAGTTCCCGCCGATCCAACGCCGAGCGGGTTTTTCAAGGTACCACAAAACCGCCAATCGTTCAAACCAAATCATATGCTTAGTGTCACCGCCCGCTTCTGCATCCCCAGCTCCCAATCGAAAATTGTCCGGGAGACGAAGACGGCTGTAAAAACATTCGCCACCAACCCGATGACCAGCGTCACCGCGAAACCCTTCACCGGCCCGGTTCCGAACAGGAACAGGATGGCGCAAGAAACCACCGTTGTAACGTGGGTATCCACGATCGTCAGGAACGCCTTCCTGAATCCAGCATCCACGGCCGCGACCACAGCCTTGCCTGCCCGCAACTCTTCGCGGATTCGCTCGAAGATCAGGACGTTCGAATCCACCGCCATACCGATGGTCAGAATGCAGCCCGCAATTCCGGGCAAGGTCAGCACGGCGTCAAAGTAACTGAGCGCCGCCACCAGGATAATCGCATTCAGCACCAGCGCCAGGGTAGCGTTGATGCCGCTCTTCTTGTAATAGATAAGCATCACGCCCACCACCGCGAGTACTCCCGCGATTCCCGACGCAACACCAGCCTTGATCGAATCCGCCCCCAGAGATGGGCCGACCGTGCGCTCTTCCAAATATTCGACACTGGCGGGCAAAGCGCCGGCGCGCAGATTGAGGGCCAGGTCAGATGCATCTTCGTGGCTGGCTGCGCCCGTGATCCGTCCGCTATCGCTGATCTTGCTCTCAATAACCGGAGCGCTCAGCACCGTCTTATCCAGCACGATGGCAAGGCGATTGCCGACGTTCGCCGCAGTGTATTTTTCGAAGCGTTTGGCCGCATCCTGGGTCAGAACGAAGTTCGTTTCCCATTTACCCAGGTCACCCTGCTGAGGCCTGGCGTCACGCAGATCGCTGCCGTGGACTTCCGGAGTGCGGGAAAGAATGTAGTATTCCGGCGGAGCACCGCCGCGCACCGCGCTCCTCAGGATTTGAGAATTAAGCGGTAGAACGCCACCCTTGCTTGCTCTAGCCTCTTCGGCTGACGGGAACGGCCCGGCAATCACTGCGTCCAGTTCGAGGACGGCGGTAGTCTTCAGGATTGTTTTGATTCGCGCCGGGTCGTCCACACCGGGGAGTTGCACCAGGATTTCTGCCTCGCTTCCGGCGCCCGCGCCGCCACGAGCCTGCACGCTTGACTCCGAGAGACCCAAGCCGTTAATCTTCCGCTCGATGGTGCCCATGCTCTGAGTAAGCGTGTCCGCCGAAAGCTTCAGCGCCGAGGTGGGTTGCATGGTCATCCGGTAATCCGTCTGGTTCACCGGCGTCAGAATCCAGTCGCCGCTAAAGTTGTCGTTGACGATGGTCCGGAAGTTTGCAGCCTTGGTCGCCGGGATTCCCTTGATATCAACTTCTATAGTCTTGGCAGTTTGGATCGACGTTGGATCGTTGCGCGTCATGTCACCGTATTCCATGCTGGCCTTCCGCAGCTCGTCCTTCAGCCGGTTGATGACGTCGTCCGCTTGCGCCTTAAAGGCGTCCTGAAGCTGGACCTGGAGCACCAGGTGACTACCACCCTTCAAGTCGAGACCCAGGCGGATGTTACTTCTCAAGTTATCGGCCAGTTGCGCCTTCGACGTCGGCAGGCCGATGATTCCGTAGATACACACCAGAATCACGATAACGATGGCGATCGCTCGATACCTTACATTGCTTGTCATACGCTCACGTTCTTCTTTTCTGGCAGCTTGCTTTCTGTGACCAGTCCCGTCACGGCGCTGCGCGCGATTTGCACCTTAATATTATCCGGCTTGATCCGCAGGATCATCATGTCGTCGGAAATGCTCACGATGGTCCCCACCAATCCGCCCGTGGTCAGCACCTCATTCCCGGCCTGAAGACTCGACAGCATCTGGGCCTGCTGCTTCTTCTGGCGCTGCATGGGCATGAATACCAGAAAGTAGAAGATCAGGACGATGAAGACGAGCGGCAGGAAGCTCATCATTGGATTCGTGGCTGACGGCGCTTGTTGAAGCAATAATGCGAAATTTTGCACTGGGGATTGCTTTATCTGGGTCCGTCTGAGTGACTCAGCCGGAAGCCCTCCAGGACATCGGGGAACTTCCCAAGTAATATAGCCTGCCTTATCTCCCTCATGATGTCAAGGTACCTCCTGAGGTTGTGCAGCGTGGCCAGGGTCGAAAAAGTCATCTCCCCGGCCAGGAACAGGTGGCGGAGATAGGCCCGCGAGAAATTGGCGCAAGTGTAACACGCACAAGACTCATCCACTGGGCGGGGGTCATCCTTGTATTGGGTCTGCTTAATAATAAGACGGCCGGAGGACGTAAAGAGGTACCCATTACGAGCGTTCCTAGAGGGCAGTACGCAATCCATCATATCGATGCCGCGCGCAACGTACTCCGGAAGTTCATCCGGCATACCGACTCCCATGACGTAGCGAGGCCTATCCCTCGGTAGAAATCGGGCCGTCGCCTCGGTCATTTCAAGACTTAAGGCGCGTGGTTCGCCTACGGAAAGTCCCCCGATGGCGTATCCATCCGCGTCGAGCTGAACCAGCTCCTCCGCACATTGGTGGCGAAGATCCGCGAACATCGAACCTTGTACGATCGGGAAGCACGCGCGGAGACCGTCATCGCCGTGGCTCCGGTAATGGTCATAGGCTTCGCGGGCCCAGCGTATGGTCCGCTCCATGGAGACGCGAGCGGCTTCGTGGCTCGCGGGGTACTCGAGGCACTCGTCCAGCACCATCATAATGTCGCTTCCCAGCGCGAGTTGCACATCGATGGTCGATTGCGGCGTGAACAGATGCGCGTCACCATTCAGATGGGAACGGAACAGCACGCCTTCTTCGCTGATTTTTCGCAGGCCGTTCAAGCTGAACACCTGGAACCCGCCGGAGTCAGTGAGAATCGCGCGGGGCCAGCCCATGAACTGATGCAAGCCTCCGAGCCGTCGAATGGTTTCGTGCCCCGGGCGTAGATAAAGGTGATAGGTGTTGGCTAAGATGATTTTCGCGTCGAGATCTTCCAGCAGGGTACGCGGAAGGATGCCCTTGACGGTCGCCTGGGTGCCGACCGGCATAAACACTGGGGTTTCCACATCTCCGTGGGCTGTGTGCAGGACGCCCGCACGCGCGCCTGTGACGGGACAAACCGCCTGGAGTTCGAAGCGAAGCACAGAACTTCATTGTAGGTCGGGGGTAAAATAGAACTTAAAGCTCCTACAAGCTCGCCGAGCGCATCCAATTTAGAATGCACCGACCCAAGACTCTGTTGTCTCCCCCGATGCTGCTCATCACCCTGGCGTCTGTGGTCTCGAGCATAGGTTGCCGCTCGGCAGCCCAGGGAGTGGCCGTAGCGCCACCCGCTCCCCCGGTGCTGGTTACGGAAGTCCAGCCCACGGATGTGCCGATCTATTCCGAATATGCCGCGCAGACCTATGCCCGTGACACGGTTGAAGTTCGCGGCCGGGTCGACGGCTATATCGACAAGTGGCTGTTCCACCCCGGGCAGGAAGTTCACGCCGGCGATGCGTTGTACGTGCTGGATCTGCGTCCCTACCAGGCCGCCCTCGAACAAGCGAAAGGAAATGTGGCCCAAAGCGAGGCCGATCTCGAATTCGCGCGGAAGCAGGTGGCGCTGTTGCAAGCCGAAGCGAATCTGGCGGCAGCGCAAGCTAACGTGCTCAAAGCGCAGCAGGATTTCGACCGGCTGAGTCCGCTAGTGGAACAAGATGCGGCCGCCAGGCAAGAGTTGGACGCCGCAGTCGCCGCGCTCGAGTCCGGCAAAGCCAATGTGAGAGCCAGCCAGGCCAATGTTGACCAGACACGGCTCTCCACGCGTACCCAGATCGATTCCACCACCGGGAAAATGGAAGCCCTGCGCGGCGCGTTGCGGATGGCGGAACTGAACCTCGAATACGCGACCATCCGCGCGCCTATCGGCGGCCTCATCGGAGATACCCTGGTGCCGGTGGGCGGAATTGTGACCGCCAACTCGCAGCAGCCGTTGACCACGATCGTTCCGCTCGATCCCATCTGGCTGCGGTTCAAAGTGACCGAGTCCGAATACCTCGCGTTTCGTAAACGGGGGACACTGCTCAAAACATCCCTTACGCTGGTGCTGGCGGATGACAGCGAGTTTCCACAAAAAGGACATGTGGAGAACACTCTGAACCAGGTCGATCCCAAGACGGGGACCCTCGAGTTGCAGGCGCGCTTCTCGAATCCCCAGCACACGCTCTTGCCGGGCCAGTTCGGCAAAGTACGCATGGGAACGGACGTGCGGACCAACGTCATGCTCGTGCCGCAGCGCGCCGTTCAGCAGTTGCAGAACATGCAGACCGTCTTCACCGTTGGAGCGGACAACAAGGTTGAGTTGCGTCCGGTCGTGACCGGGGATCGCGTGGGAGAAGCCTGGATTATCCAGCAGGGATTGAAACCGGGCGATCGGGTGATTGTGGAAGGCCAGCTGAAAGTCCGGGCGGGGATGACGGTGCGTCCCGCGCCCTATCGCGTCAAATGAGATCAGGCAAGTAAATCAAAATGGCAAGATTTTTTATTGACCGCCCGGTATTCGCGATGGTCATCGCCATCGTGATTGTGCTGTTGGGCGTAGTGGCGATTCCCAATCTACCCATCGCAACTTTCCCTGAAGTGGTCCCGCCAGTGGTGCAGATCACGGCCAACTACCTCGGCGGGAACGCGACCGATCTCGAAAAGACCGTGGCGCAGCCGATCGAAGAGCAGCTTTCGGGGCTCGACGGCATGCTGTATTTCCTCTCGACCAGCGCCAACAACGGAGCGGTGACGATTCAAGTCACGTTCAAGCTCGGGACGAATCCAGACATTGCCGCGGTTCAAACCCAAAACAAAGTGAATATCGCGCTGCCGCGGCTGCCTCCCGAAGTCCAGCGGCAAGGCGTGATCGTGAAGAAGGTATCAAGCGCGTTTCTGATGGCCGTCGGCCTGGTCTCTCCGGACGGCCGTTATGACTCGCTCTTTCTGAACAACTACGCGCAAATTAATCTGCTGAATCAACTCGGCAGTCTTCCCGGCGTCGGAGATACGCGGCTCACCGCGCAGAATGTTTATTCGATGCGCGTGTGGGTCGACCCGGACAAGATGGCCAAGCTGGGATTGACCGCCACCGACATCAACGACGCAATCAATGCGCAGAATCGCCAGAATCCGGCGGGTTCGCTGGGACAGGCGCCCGCGCCGCCGGGAACCGACTTCCAATATGCGGTGAGCGCGCCCGGACGTCTGGTGGACCCCAGTCAGTTCGCGGACATTGTGATTCGCGCCCAGCCTGATGCCTCACTGCTGCGGATTCGCGACGTTGGCCGCGTGGAGCTGGGCGCGCAAACTTACGTGGGCTTCAGCCGCTTTAACGGCAAACCGTCAAGTAACACGATCGTGTTTCTCTCCCCCGGCGCGAACGCCGTTGAGACCGCGAATCAAGTAATGGCGTATATGGAAAACGCCAAGAAGAGCTTCCCGGCCGGCATCGACTATGTGATCCCGTACAACTCCACCATGTTCGTGCGGGCGGCGATCAAGGACGTGCTCATCACCTTATTCGAAGCGATCGGCCTGGTGCTGCTGGTGGTCTTCATATTTCTACAGAACTGGCGCGCCACGCTAATTCCGCTGCTCACGGTGCCGGTCGCGGTGGTCGGAACCTTTGCGCTGTTTCCTTTGCTGGGCTTCTCGATCAACATCACCAGCATGTTCGGATTGGTGCTGGCGATCGGCATCGTAGTGGACGACGCGATCGTGGTGGTGGAGGCCGTGCAACGCAATCTCGACGATGGTCTCGAGCCGCGCGATGCCACGATCCGCGCCATGGATCTGGTGTCGGCGCCAGTCATGGCCATCGCCGTGATTCTGGCGTCGGTGTTCATTCCGGTCGCGTTTCTGGGCGGTATCAGCGGGCAGATCTACCGGCAATTCGCGCTCACCATCGCAGCGTCGGTATTGATCTCAGCATTTAGCGCGCTTTCACTGAGCCCGGCCTTGAGCGCGCTGCTGCTCAAGCCGCGCAAGACAACCCGCGGCCCGCTGGATTTTCTTTTCGGCTATTTCAATCGGGCTTTTGAGTGGACCACCAATCGGTACCTGGCCGGCGTGGGAATCCTCATCCGCCGATCCGCTCTGGCATTGCTCGCGTTGGCGGCGTTTTGGATGGCCGGCGCGTGGCTGTTCACGAAACTTCCCAGTGGATTCCTGCCCGACGAGGACCAGGGAGCGATTTTCGTCTCGGTTCGATTGCCGGACGGCGCCTCCATCGATCGTACGGACGCGGCCGTTCGCAAGATCGAGAATGTGATTGCAAACTTGAAGGGCGTGAAGCAATACTTCGTCCTGGGCGGCACGGACATTGCGACCAATACCTCCAATTCGAACGTTTCCACGATCATCTGCAGTTTGGACCCCTGGGATGAGCGAAAGTCGAAAGATTTGCAAATCGATGCAATTCTTCGAGCCGCGCAAAGGGGCTTCGCCCAGGTGCCCGAGGCGTTTACGTTCGCGTTCGGCTTGCCCCCGATTTTGGGCTTGAGCGTCACCGGTGGATTCCAGTTCATGCTGGAGGATCGCGCCGGTGGAGATATCCAGCAGTTGTCCCAGGTCTCGGACAGCCTGGTGGATGCCACGCGGCAGCGGCCGGAACTCGCCAACGTGATCAGCACGTTCCGCGGCAACGTCCCGGGCTACAAGATCGATACCGACTTGGACAAAATGCAAACCATGGGCGTACCCGTGGCCGATGCGTATAACGCCTTGCAGACTTTCCTGGGCGGCCTGTACGTGAACGACTTCAATGCATTCAGCCACACCTGGCAGGTGCTGGTTCAAGCCGAGCCCCAGTTTCGCGCGACTCCCTCGAACATCAACCGTTTCTATGTCCGCAGCACGACCGGCAACATGGTCCCACTCGGAACCTTGGTTTCGGTGCAGCCGACGACGGGCCCGGACGTGGTCTACCACTACAACCGTTTCCGGGCCGTCCAGATTCTAGGCGGCCCTTCGCCCGGCACCGGCACCGGCGTCGCGGTAGATGCGATGGAGAAAGTCGCCGAACAGAACCTTCCGCAGGGATACGGCTATGAATGGACCGGAACCACGTACCAGCAAAAACTAGCGCAGGGACACGAAGGAATTATCTTCGGGTTCGCGTCGATTCTGGTGTTTCTCTGTCTGGCGGCGCTGTATGAAAGCTGGACGATTCCCTTCGCCGTTCTACTGGCGCTGCCACTGGGATTGTTCGGGGCGCTGCTGGCGGTGCATTTGCGCAACTATCCTTACGACATCTACGTCCAGATCGGCATCGTTACGCTAATCGGCCTAGCGGCCAAGAACGCGATTCTGATCGTCGAATTCGCCAAGGATAGCCACTATCAGGGGATGTCGGTTCTCGAATCAGCGCTACATGCGGCACATCTTCGGCTTCGCCCGATTCTGATGACGTCTTTCGCGTTTATCCTCGGAGTGGTGCCGCTGTTCCTGGCCACCGGCGCCAGCGCGGCTTCGCGGCGATCGCTCGGGACGGCCGTCTTCGGCGGAATGAATGCGGCCACCCTGCTGGCGATATTTCTCGTTCCGGTTCAGTATTTCGTGATCGAGACGTTCGTGGAGCGGTGGAAGCGTCCCCGTCCCACCCCCGTCGAACGCCCGACCGCGGAGCTGGTTAAATGATCCGCCGGGTCTGGTTCATTACTTTTGTGTCGCTGGCGCTCACCGGGTGCCTGGTTGGACCCAATTACAAGCGGCCCCAAGTCGCGACTCCGGACCAATTCCGCAGTGCGCCGCCGACGGGTCAGCCCTCGGTGTCCATCGCCGATACGAAATGGTTCGATCTATTTCACGATGACGCCCTGAAGCAATTGGTCACCACGGCGCTCGAACGCAACTTCGACGTCCGGATCGCGGCCGAACGGGTGAACGAAGCGCGCGAACAGTACGGAATCGCGCGCTCACAACTGTATCCGGTGATCACTCTCCCGGCGTCCTTCACCTCGCAACGAATTTCCGCGGTCGGAGCGTTCCCGTTTCCCGCCGGCGCGCCGCTCACGGCGAGCTACACGCAAGCCACGGTCTCTCTTTCCTGGGAAATCGACTTATGGGGCCGAATTCGGCGTCTCTCCGAAGCGGCGCGCGCGCAATATCTCGCCTCGGACGAGGCGCGTCATGGCGTGACCCTTTCTTTAGTCTCGGACGTGATGAACAACTATTTCACATTGCGGGAACTCGACCTGGAGCTGGAAATCGGACGGCACACCAGTTCGGATGCGGCCGACAATCTACGGCTCATCAATCTGCGTCACGACCGCGGAGCCGCGAACGGCCTCGATGTGAAGCAAGCGGAACAGTTTCTATATACCGCCACGGCGCAAATCGCCGCCGCCGAACGATCGATAGGGTTAACCGAAGACGCCATCAACTTGTTGCTGGGAAATGCGCCTGGCGAGGTTGCGCGCGGACAGACCTTGGAACAACTTGCGCCTCCGCCGCAGCTTCCGCCGGGATTGCCATCCTCGCTGATCGAGCGGCGGCCCGATATCCGCCAAGCCGAAGAAACATTGATCGCCCAGAATGCGCAGATTGGCGCGGCGAGAGCGCTCTTATTTCCCCAAATCTCGCTGACGGGATTCCTGGGAGGGCAGAGCCAACCCCTTACCAGCCTGCTGAGCTTGCCGGCGCGCATCGCCAACATCAGTCCAGCGGCACTGCAACCGATTTTCCAGGCGGGACTCCGCGCCGGCATACGGCTCACGGAAGCACAACAGCGCGATGCGCTGATCTCATATCAAAAGACCATTTTCAACGGCTTGCGTGAGGTCTCGGATGCGCTGGTGGCGCATGACCGGACCAACAGCGAGCGCATCGAACAGGAAAAGCTGGTGGCCGCTTTGTCTGACAGCGTGCGGCTTTCCACTCTCCGCTACCGCGGGGGGCTCGATAGCTATCTGCAAGTGCTGGACGCGGAACGGAATCTGTTTGCGGGCCAGCTTGCACTGGCGCAACTGCGCTCGCAGGAGTTGCAATCCGTGGTTCAACTGTACGCCGCGCTCGGCGGAGGTTGGCAGTAGTAGAACTTTTGTACCAACTCGTACCGCAACTCTCAATTTTGCATTTGAAATAGTTTCAGTACTTTTGAATCGATCCGGATTGGAGTAAACTCGCTTTCAGGTAACCGTGAAAAGCGTTTTATTAAACAACGTTTTTGTATTGTGTTTTGGTATATTACCGGGTATATCCTTCGTCTGTTCGGCCCAAGCTCCCGATAATTATCAGGTTGGTTACGCGGCTAACCTCAACCAGGGGGACTCGGGTGTCAACTTTTCAAACTCCGGCGCTCAGGGCGGCTTCGCGGGAGGCACGGTGGGCAACATTTGTGTTAACGCCTACACCTTCGATCCGAGCGAGGAAGAGGTCTCTTGTTGCTCGTGTCTGGTGACGCCGGACGGACTGAGGTCGTATTCTGTCAACTCGGATCTGGTCGGCAATACTCTTACATCGGCTAAGCCGGTCTCGGTGGTGATCAAGCTGGTCGCTACGCAGCCGGGAACGGATCAGACCGGCGCTTATACGATCTGCAATCCCTCCGCGCCGACGATGACCTCTCTCGCAGCCGGGCTTCTCGCCTGGGGAGTCACGCGCGAGCCGGGCTTCGGAACAGGCGTTTTTGGCATCGTGAACATTCCCTTCGCGCGTGGCGTGTTGAGTCAATCGGAATTGACTGGACTCACCCACCGTCTGTTCTTTAATCCAACTCAACGGAAACGGCTTTGGTGTTTGTAGTGCCTGCCAACTCGGCGCCTTTGCAGGCCCACCGCCGACTCAGTGAATCGTCGAAGTCATCCGCCGCAGTTCCCGAACGCACCTGGTCTTAGCGCGCGAAGGGGCGTTTTAATCGCCGCGTGGCGCGTGTATAATAATCCCGCCGTCCACTATACGTTGCCGGAGGGAGACGATGAATCGCGCCATCAAGGTCATTGTGGGGCTGGCGTTGCTCCTGCTGCGGCCCGCATATACAGCGGACCAATGGTCCCAATTTCGCGGCTCCCAGGCGGGCGTCGCGGCGGACGATCCCGCGCTTCCCGAGTCGTGGAGCGCAACTGAGAACATCCTCTGGAAAATCGACGTGCCCGGCCTGGGCTGGAGTTCGCCGGTGGTGTGGGACGACCACATCTTCATCACCTCCGCGATCAGCGCCGGGCAGGAAACGCCCCCCACCAAAGGGCTGTACGATCCAGGCGACGAACACGGCAAAACGAAATCCTCCGCCGTCCAACGCTGGATGGTATATGACATCGACTTCAAGACTGGAAAGATTCGCTGGCAGCGCGAACTGCACAGCGGCGCACCGCCGATTCCAAGGCATGTCAAGAACAGCTTCGCGTCCGAGACGCCGGTAACGGATGGACAACGCGTGTACGTGTACTTCGGATCCATCGGGTTGGTGGCCGCGCTGGATCTGAATGGCAAGACTGTCTGGACCAAAGATATAGGAGCGTTCGATGGGCGCTCGGGTTATGGCATGGCGGCCTCGCCCGCGCTTTATAAGAACCGCCTGTACATTGTGAACGACAACGCGACGAATGCTTTTATCGCGGCATACGACACCCAGACCGGAGCCCAGATCTGGAAGGTTAATCGAGAAGAGACTGAAAGCTGGGCCACGCCGCTGGTGTGGGAAAACGAACTGCGCACGGAGATTGTATCGGCGGCGACGGGTAAGATCCGCTCGTACGACCTCGAAGGCAAACTTCTGTGGGAACTCAAGGGGATGACCAACCTCGACACGCCCACTCCGTTTGCGAAAAACGGACTGGTCTATCTCAGCTCCGGGTATCCTGGCACTGCGCCGCGACCGGTGTACGCGATTCGTCCCGGAGCGGCCGGCGACATATCGCTCAAGCCCAACGAAACCAGCAACCAGTACATCGTGTGGTATCAGCCCTTGCTGGGAACCTATAACACGTCGGCTCTGGTCTACGGCGATTATTACTACACCTTGCTCGACCGCGGTTTCCTGTTGTGTCACGATGCGCGCACCGGGAAGCAGATCTACGGCCGCCAGCGTATCGCTACCGACACAAGCGGGTTCACCTCGTCGCCGTGGGCGTATAACGGGAAGATCTTCCTGCTGAGCGAGGATGGCGATACGTTTGTGGTTCAAGCCGGTCCCGAATTCAAGGTGCTGGGCAAGAATTCGCTGGATGAGATGTCCTTGGCGACGCCGGCCGTGGCAAATGGCAGCGTTATTCTGCGAACCCAGTCGAAGCTCTACCGGATCGCGAGGAAGGCGCCATAATGCCGGGCAAGTTCGCACAAGCGGCGTTGCTGTGCGCAGGTGCGGCCGGTATTTGGGCGCAAACTCTGAAATTCGCCCCGGTCGCCTCCATCAGCCTGCCTGCGGACATGATCAAAGTCCAGGGCCACTCTGCCTATATTGCCGGCGCGAAAGCGATCACCGTGATCGATGTCTCCCATCCGGAAGCGCCGAAGCGCGCAGGCTCCTACACATTTCCCGATAAGATCTGGGGATTCCGAGTCGTGGGCTCGCTGGTCTATGTGGCTGATGACTTGACCGGCCTCGAAATACTGGATGTCTCGAATCCCAACGCTCCCGTCTTGCGCGGCTCCTTCAAGACCAAAGGCCAGGCCAAAGCCGTAGTGGTTCTTGGGAACAAGGCCGTGGTCGTGGATCACATGCAGGGCCTCGACTTTTTCGATGTGTCCGATCTGAGTAAGCCGGTCTTCCAAAGCTCGCTCTTTCTCGACGGCTACGCGCGTGACATCGCTCTATCCGGCTCCATCGCTTACGCCGTCGATTCGCCAACCGGATTCTACGTCCTGGACCTCGCAAAGCCAGGCCCGCCGGATTTCGCGGCCTCTTTGCAGGCAGCCAACGGGCAGGTCGTCGCGGCAGGCCCGAAGCTGGCGTGCGTACCGGGAAGAGCGGGACTCCAGATATTCGACGTGTCCGACCCGGCCTCGCCCACTCTTGCGTCGACCCTCAAGACGCCCGGCGGGGCTCCAGTGCGCGTCGCGCTTCGCGGGACGCGGGCCTATGCGGCCGATGGCCGGGAAGGCCTTCAAGTGGTAGACCTATCGAATCCCACCAAGCCGACCATCATCGGCGCGTACAAAACCACGGATCCCGCTCGTGACGTCGAAGTGAGCGATTCTCTAGTCTTCGTGGTTGCGGGCAGCGGGCAGTTGCAGATTCTTCGCGAGACTCAGTGAATGGTCCGGGTCTTGCGATTCATGTAATCCATCAACAAGTACTGCCCCAGCGTATACGGGGTCGTGAAATACGCCTTGCCGCGGCAGAGCTCCGTCACCTTCTGGATGAAGTTGACCAGACCGTAATCGCTCGCCAGCATGAACGTATTGATCAGTATCCCCTGGCGCTTGCAGCGGCTCACTTCTTCCAGCGTCCGGCTGATCACCAGCGGATCAAGACCGAAAGCGTTGCGGTAAACACGCCCGTCTTCGAGGGTCAGCGCGCTGGGTTTGCCGTCGGTAATCATGATGATCTGCTTCATGTCCTTACGTTCCTGGGCCAGAAGACGTTGCGCCAGGATCAGGCCGTCGCGCGTGTTGGTGTAATACGGACCCACTTGGACCCGTGCCAGCTCCTCGATCCGCAGTTCTTCGGCTGAGTCGTGAAACAGCACGCAACGCAGAGTATCGCCGGGATATTGAGTGCGGATCAGGTGAGCCAGGGCCAGCGCCACTTTCTTGGCCGGAGTAAAACGATCCTCACCGTAGAGAATCATGCTGTGGCTGCAATCCAGCATGAGCACGGTTGCGCACGAACTTTGATATTCGGACTGGTGGACGTGAAGGTCTTCGTATTCGAGCTGCAGCGGGAGCCCAACGCCCTCGCGCCGAAGGGCAGAGAAGAGGGTTTGGCTGATATCCAGATTCAGGGTATCGCCGAACTCATATTTCTTCGCCGCTCCGCTGGATTCGACTCCGGTCGACATGTCTCGCGTGTCATGCGCTCCGAAGCTGGCGCGGCCCAGCGACCCGAGAAGATCCTTTAACGTTTTAAAGCCGAGAAAATCAACACTCTTATCCGTGACCTTGACATCGACCCGGCTGTCCGCCTCGCCCGCGCCGCCGGATTGAGACTCTGTCGAAATGTAGCCTTCATCCGCCAGCTTTTGCACCAGCCGGTTGAGCAACTGGTCGAGTTCCGCTTCGGACATGCCTTCGAGCTGCTGGCGGATCTGCTCGGCACGCTCGGGATCAAACATTTCGCCCCGCTCCAGGGCCTGTTCAATCGCACGCTTCAGGTCTTCGAGCGTGTGCTGATTCCACTCGCTGAACTGCATGTAGGGGTTGTTAAAGCCGCTTTGAAGAAAAAAGTCCGAGAGCGCCTTGAGCAGGTCTTCGGCGCTCAGACCGAAATCGTCCCCGGTATATTTCCCGTACCGGACAATTTTCATTGATACTGCCTCTTGGTCGATTTACCTTTGGGCTCGTCGGGTGGCTCGCGCCGCCGCGGTTCCGCGACAAAACCTACCTCTTCGTTGCGGCTGATCCGGCGGTGCGCATATAGCCCTTCGAGCACAAACTCCGCCGCCGCGGCCCGAATCGCATCCGGTTCGCTCGCGCCCAGACCGAGCATTCCGGCCTTTTCCATCAGGCCCTGAATCCGGCTTAGCTCCTTCACCATCTGACTCGAGGACGCGGTTTCCTCCAGCTTCAGGGAGCCGCCGAGCTCGAACCACTGCACTACGGCCGACATGTTCTCGCCATCGAAATATCCGGTGAACACCTTGCCCACAGCGAGCCGGATCAGGTCGCGGGCGACGGCATCCCCGCCTTTGAGCTCGCCCTCATACTCGAGCTCGAGCTTTCCGGTGATCGAGGGCAGAGCCGCGTAGATGTCCATGACGCGCGGCACGGCCACCGCTTCTCCGGCCAGCAGCGCCCGCCGTTCAGCATTCGAGGCGACGTTCTCGAGCACCGAAATCGGCAGCCTCTGGCTGACGCCGGACCGCTTATCCACTTTCTTATCGTCACGCGCCGAGAACGCCAGTTGCTCCACGATTTCGCGGATGTAATCCGGGACGCGCAATTCAATCGACGACCGGCGATCAATCCACGCTTCCTGTCGCGTAATCTCGAGTCCGTGCTCGAGCGTGGCCGGATAATGCGTGCGAATTTCACTGCCGATGCGGTCCTTCAGCGGTGTAATGATCTTTCCACGCGCGGTATAGTCTTCCGGATTCGCAGTGAAGACCAGAAGGACGTCGAGCGGCAACCGAACCGGATAACCTTTGATCTGCACGTCCCCTTCCTGCATGATGTTGAAGAGGCCTACTTGGATTTTTCCGGCCAGGTCCGGCAACTCGTTGACCGCGAAAATGCCGCGATTGGCGCGGGGTAACAAACCATAATGGACCGTCAGCTCATCCGAAATGTTCTGTCCCGTCCGCGCGGCTTTGATCGGATCGATGTCGCCGATCATATCCGCGATCGTGACGTCTGGAGTCGCGAGCTTTTCCACGTAACGTTCTTCGCGTGAGAGCCATGCGACCGGGGTTGTGTCACCCTCGTTCGCGATGCGTTCGCGGCATGCGCGGCAGATGGGCGAGAACGGATGATCGCGGATCTCGCAGCCGGCCACGTAAGGCACACGCTCATCAAGCAACGCAACCAGAAGACGGATGATTTTGGTTTTCGCTTGCCCGCGAAGTCCCAGCAGAATAAAATTGTGCCGCGACAGGACCGCGTTTATAATCTGCGGAACAACCGTATCTTCATAGCCGACGATTCCCGGAAACAGCGGCTCCCGCCGCTCCAGTCTGCAAATCAGGTTCTCTCGCAGCTCATCTTTAACGGATCGTTGGGAGGCTCCAAAATTCTTGGAAGCTCTAAGAGCGCCGAGGGTTTCGGGAAGGCCGAAGGAAGATTTCATTTACCGCTACGTCCTATAACAGGATTGTACCAGCAAGCCCGTACAGGGCCGACGCGGCGGTAGTCCGCTGACTTGTGCGACGACGCCTGAAGGAAGGGGGCACGGCCTCAATCCTAGCCAAACATATTTGAAATTTTCCGATCAGGCCACCTGAGCGAGCCTGCGGGTGGGATAGCCGAGGATAGTGGTGATGCGTGCGGTTTCCCGGTCGATGAAGACGAAGGCGTCGCC
>JBEKBK010000009.1:0-66991 GCA_050015435.1 Bryobacteraceae bacterium | reverse complement strand
GGTATGGAAACTCACCCGCCGATTGTGTCTTCATAATCGCTACTTCGGCTTGCTGGATGGCGTCGTTGCGGCCGTGGAAGATCAGTTCGCTGAGTGGATCAAGCCCAACGATGCCCTACGCCGACTATGCGCAATTACTTAAGACGCTATATTTAGAACTCGCTCACCGCCAAAGCTGATACCACCTGCGCGGTTCGGGAAGCAATGCGGTAGCTCCCAGATCCAGTGGATCTCCCTCAATAGCCGCTCGGGGGTTCGTGACACATAGTGTCTCAGCCAGCGCTTCGCCGTACTTCTTCCTGATCCATGCGTACGCATCTTTGAGCCGCGGCGGCCGATATTCGCAATCATGCGCGTCGCTCGCGACGAAATGCACCAGGCCCCGGTCGAGCAGAGACTCGCAGAACTCGCGGGCCCGCCCGCCGAAGACGCCGAGCAGACTCTGGCCGGTAATCTGAACCCGGGAACCCGCGTCGACCCAAGCCGCAATCTGATCGATCCGCTGGCGCAATAGTCCGTTGCGTTCAGGATGAGTCACGATCGGGATCATTCCCGCATCCAGCAGCCGGGCGAAGATTTCCGGGGTGTTATGAAAGATCAGCAGATCCGAAAACTCGACCAGGAGATAACATTTATGATCGATCGTGTACTTCGTTGGGTTGCTGATCGCGTCGGTAATGTTCTCGTGACTGAGGTGAAAATCGCATCCTGAGTAAAGCCGCACGGCTTCACCCGTAGCAGCGGAAATTTCCGCCAGGCGCTCCTGGATCACGTCGGGCTGGAAGGGGAACTCCAGGTTGGCGTGCGGGGTGACCACCAGATCGGTGGTTCCGCTCGCGGCTGCGATCTGCACCATGGCGATCGAGTCTTCGAGTGTCCTTGCGCCGTCGTCCACTCCGTACAGCACATGGCTATGAATGTCTATCAAATACTAATTTTATACGCGAGCCGCGGTGTAGTCCGCCGGCACCTGACCTTCGGGGAGCAATTCTCCCTTTTCGAGATGCCGGGTCTTTGAAGCCGCGCGAGCGGCATGCGGGTCGTGCGTCACCATAATGATGGTCTTGCCAAACTCGCGGTTCAGCCGCCCGAGCAGTTCCAGCACTTCTTGCGCGGACTGAGCGTCCAGGTTGCCGGTTGGTTCGTCCGCAAGAATCAGGTCGGGATCGGTGACAATAGCGCGTGCGATGGCGACGCGCTGTTCCTGCCCGCCGGAAAGCTGCCGGGGAAGATGCTTCAGCCGGTCGCCCAGGCCGACCAGCTTCAGCGCTGTCGCAGCGTGCTCCATTCGTTCCTTCTTCTTGAGATTGGTGAGCTTCAGCGGCAGCTCGACGTTCTCGATTGCGGAGAGTACCGGAATCAAATTGAAGCTCTGGAATACGAATCCGATATGCGCGTTTCTCCAATGCGCAATCGCGCGATCCGACAGGGCGCGCAGGTTCTGGCCCAAAACCAGAATTTCCCCGTCGGTGGGGCGATCCATGGCGGCGATAAGGTGCAGCAACGTCGATTTTCCGGAGCCCGACGGGCCCATGAGCGACACGAAGTCGCCCTTTTCCACGGTGAGGTTGGCGTCCTTGAGCGCGATGACGTGGAACTCGTCGCGCCGGAATTCCTTAGTAAGATCGCGAGTTTCGATGACTATCTGACCCATGTGGAAATTATCCCTTGGTCTTCACGCGGTCGCCGTCCTTCAAATCCGCCGGAGGATTCACGATTAGATCTTCGCCGCCAATGAGACCGTCCTCGACGTGTACTCCTTGCGCAACCCTGGAGCCCGGTTTGACCTGCCGCCGCACCGCGCGCCCGTTACTCACCACGAAAACCGTGCCATCGCGAACCGCGGATGTCGGCACAACAATCGCGGGTTTCTGAGGCTCCGTGACGCTCGCGGGTTTTGCGTCCGCCACGAAAGCCACGCTTGCGTTCATTTCGGGCCGAAGGAACTGGTCCGGCTTCAGGATCTTCACCTTTACCTGCACCGTCGCTTTTTGACGATTCGCCTCCGGCGATACCTCATCGATCGCCCCTTCGTAACGGCGGTCGGGAAACGCGTCGGTGGTCACCAAGCCCTTTTGATGCCGGCCGAGCTTGGCGAAGTCGTTCTGGTTGATGTCCAGCTCTACTTTCAAATCATTCAGATCCGCGATCGAGACGACGTAGCCCTTCGCCCCCTTGTCCCCGACGAATCCGGTCGTTACAAACTCGCCCTTCTCGACGTTGCGCTCGAGAATGGTGCCGGTGACCGGCGCGCGAATGATCGTATTTTCGAGCTGTACCTGGTTATAGGCGAGCTGACCCTTGGCCTGCTCCACTTGCCCGCGAGCGGCTTCGATGTCCTCGCGCCGCGCTCCCAGCTTGGTCAAGTCGTAGGTGCGTGCCAGCGAGGCTGCCTTGGCGACCGCAGCGTCATACTTGGCCTGAGCGTCATCCAGGCTTTGCCGCGGTTGGATGTGATCCGCGACCAGTTGCTTCATCCGATCCAGGTTCACCTTGGCGTTCACTTCGTCCGCGCGGGAGCTCGCAAGGTCGGCCTCGGCCCGCGCGATCTCCTCTGGCCGCGATCCGTTGAGCAGCGAATCCAGGTGCGCCTGCAGATTTTCCAGATTCCCTCGCGCTTGTTGGACCTGGGCGCGGTACTCGTCATCTTCCAGGCGCACCAGTTCCTGCCCCTGCGTCACGTGATCGGCTTTATCTACGCCGATCCAGGCGACTTTCCCGACCACCTTCGCGGCCAGCTCGATCTTATGCGCTGCCACGATGTAGCCGGTGGCATTGAGGATCACATCGCCGCCGCGCGCGGCCTCATCCGCGGTGGTCGCCCGCACGCGCACCACCTCTACTTCCGCGACACGGTTGAGCGTCCCGTAGACGAATCGCCCGGACCCCAGCAATACCAGCAGGGCGATGCCGAGGAGGATCCACCAGGTCGCCCAGCGTGATTCCTGGGGCCGCTTCTTGCCGCGGTCGATCTTGAGGCTCTGTAGTTCCGTGTCCATCTTCTACCCGTCTCTCAAAGCGACCAGGATTTCCTTTTTCGCCGCCATTCTCGCCGGGAACAGCCCGCCGATGGCGCCCATGACCAATGCGAAGCCAACGCCGACCGCCATAGCTTCCGGTCCAACGCGGAAATTGAACGCGATCTCACTGAAACTGGTGAAGCTCACCAGTCCGGTGGTGACGTTATTCAACGGCAGCACGAGCAGACAGCCGAGAGCGCCTCCAATCAGGGACAGCAAAAGCGACTCGATAAAAAAGCTGGTCAGGATGCTGGCCCGCGAGAATCCGAGCACGCGCAGCGTCCCCACTTCTTTCGATCGGCGGGCGACCGCCGCGTACATCGTATTCATGGCGGCGAAGCTCGAACCCACGGCCATGATGATCGAGACGAATACGCCCAGATATTGGATCGGCGCCGCGGAATTCGTCTGCGAGTTCATGTAGTTTTGCAAGGTTTGCGCGGTCGAGTTCAGCCGGCGGTCATCGTCGATCGAGTTGATGAGAGCGTCCACCGTGACCGTGTCGGTGGCGCGGACCAAGGCCGCGCTCAGCACGTCGTAGCGGTTAAAGTCGCCGCTCATCTGGTTTAGGTCGCAAAACATTTCGCTGTTGGTGGCGCTCTGGCCGGAATCCATCACACCCACGATTTCCCAATCGCCGCGGCCAAAACGCAGCTTCTTGCCGATCTGCGCATCCGGGTAACGCTTGGCGATGGACTTTCCAACCACCACTTCCCGCGCACCCGCCCTGAACCAGCGTCCTGCGGTAATTTTCGTCCGTTCGCGCAATGTTAGGCCGGTCTCTGTAACGCCGCGCAGAGTGATGTTCATGCCGTCCGGGCTATCGACGCTCGGAAGGTTGATGACGGTCACCAATTCGAGTGAAGCCAAGGGACGGCCGTCCGCGCCGCGAGCGATTCCGGGCTTCGCCTTCAGGTCCTCGAAAACAGAGCGGGACATCCCGCCGGTGACCTCTCCTGTGGACCCCTTGCGCATCACCAGAACATCCAGCGGGTTGGCCGTCGACTCAAACGCCGTGTGCAGCCCATTGACCAGCGCCAGCACGGCCACCAGGACCGAAACGGTAAGGGCGATGCCGAGCGCGGTCATCAGCGTCGTGGTTTTCCGCACCGTCAGGTTTCGAAGATTGTAGGAGAGAGGGATCGCCATATCTAACCACTGCTACTGAGCGATTCCAGAATCGAAACGCGCGACGCATTCCACGCGGGAATCAATGAGCTGGCTACGCCGATTACGAGAGCCACGACCAGAAGCAGCGCTGCCACATCGGGCGTAATCGAGAGCGTTTTCATCGGCTGCAGAAACGCGGGACCGCTGCGTACAACGGCGGTCAACGCAGTGGCCAGCCCTAATCCGAGCGCTCCGCCTAAGATCGAAATAACGCCGGCCTCGCCGAGAATCAGGAACAGAATCGCGCCCGGCGTATATCCGAGCGTCTTCAAGATACCGACCTCGCGCATCCGTTCGCGAACCGACATCGCCATCGTATTCGCCGAAACCAACAGGATCGTGAACGTCACGGCGGCGCAAATGCTCATCATAAATAGTTTGATATTTCCGAGAAACGACACGAATTGGAGAGCGAACGCCTGCTCGGACTCGGTCTTGGTGGGCGCGGTTGAATTCTCGAACAGCGCGTCAATCGTCTTAGCCGCGCGTCCCGCGGCTTCGGCGCTCTCGGCCTTCACTTCGAACGAACCCACCAGGTCCTGTAGGGCGCTGCCTGAGCCCAACATTTCGCGTAGATAGGTCTGGCTGAAAAATAGAGTCTGACTGGTGTTCGGGTCATTGAATACTCCCACTAGCGTCAGCTCCGGATTTACGGAAAAGATGTCGCCGGTGAGAAAGATTTTTTCGCCGATCTTCCATCCGAAGGTTTCAACCAGGTCCGAGCTTGCGATCGCCGCGGTGCGAAGATGCTGGAATGCCTGCTTTTGATCCTCGGGAAGGACGAGGTCCGGCCGGACCTTAAAGAACTTGTCCGGTTCGACACAGAAGCGCGCAAAGAAGTTCTTCTGGTCGCGGGCGTCCTTGTAAGTCCCGCCAAACCATTGCCATATCATGGCTTCCTCGACACCGGGCACTTGCCGGATTTTATCCCCGTAGGATGCCGGCAGAAACTGAGTGAGTGAAACCTTGTGGTGTGTAATCAGGCGCAATTCCTGCCCGGGCACCGGAGCCGAAAGAAACAAACCGCGGTATAACGCAAACAGCACGCCCAGCAAGCACAAGGACGCTGCGATACTAAAGATCGTGAGGGCACTGCGCCGGCGATTGCGCAGGGAGTTCTTGAGCATCAGCGGGATGTAACGCATCACTATATACATTCTACGGAAAGTTGTAGATGTCACGAGTACTAACCGGCGAACGCCCCGTTTTCATGGACCAGTACCGAATCCGGGAAGACGAAGCTTACATGCGCCGGGCGCTAGACTTGGCTAGCCAAGCCGAGCGCGCTGGAGAAGTGCCGGTGGGCGCGCTCATCGTGTTCGATGGACGCGTCATAGGACAGGGGCGTAATTCGCCCATTTCCGAACACGATCCGACCGGGCACGCCGAGATTCTGGCGCTTCGGGCAGCCGGGAAGGCAATCGGAAACTATAGATTAGAGGGCGCAACAATGTATGCCACCCTCGAACCGTGCGTGATGTGCGCAGGGGCGCTGGTAGCGGCTCGGGTGTCGCGCCTGGTGTTCGGCGCGCGGGATCTGCGCTTTGGCGGAGTGCGCAGCAAATTCCGCCTGGCTGACTCGGAAGTCCTCAATCACCGGGTTGAGATCGTCGAAGGTGTGCTCGGGGCGGCCTGTACTGAACTTATGCAGCGGTTCTTTTCGTCGCGACGCTAGTTATAGCGGGGAACCGAAGGATCGATGATCAGGCTCCAGGCGTCGATACCACCGGCCATGCTGCTGCAGCTCTCGATGCCCTGCTCTCGAAGCCAATTCACGACGTTCAGGCTCCGCACTCCGTGGTGACAGTAGACGATCAGCGGAGCCTCGTCCGCGCGTGCGTCCAGGCTTTGCAAGGCGGCCGGCACCGAGCGCATCGGAATCAGCTCGCTGCCTTCGATGCGTGCCTGGGCGTATTCGTGGGGCTCGCGAACATCGATCAGGTGCAGTTTCTCGCCTGCGTCGATGCGTTGCTTCACTTCCTGTGGGGAGACTTCGAACGGAATGGCCACGGTCAGAACTTCTTCAGTTCTTCGATGAGAGCGGCAAGACCCTTCTTGCGATAGAGCTGGGCCAGCCGCTGCTCCTCGGGCGACGGCGCCACGGTGCTGCGCAGTTTCGGGTCGTCCAGCGCCGCGCGAGTCGGGATCCAATAGGACCCGTCCGCAAACTCGACGCTCGAAATAAATCCGGTCATGCTCTGAATCGCCGTGCGCTCGGGAAAACGCAGCGCCGCGTCCTGCACCACCCGGCTGCTCCGGCCGGGAGCCAGATTCAGATCCGCCGGCATGGAGGCTGCCAGGAACTCGCGGCCCTGCTGGTCCTTTACGATCCAGCCAATCTCCAGATAACGGATGTCCCGGTCCGACCGGTTCTTGACTTCGAATCGCGGCGCACGCGCCTCATTGCCGGCGACGCTGATGCGGGCCAGTCCATCCGTCGCTTCCACGGGAGCATCGGGAAGGTGCAGGAACGCAAATTGAACCTCGCGTTCCGGGTCCGTATTGGTCACGCGGCCCCGCACCATTTGGACTCCTGGCTGCGGCCGATCAGCTTGCCGCGCAAGACTGTCGAGCATTTCGTTTTGCAAGGCATTCCGCCCGGCCTGCTCCAGACGCTTCTTGAAATACAGACGATCGCGCCTTGCCTCTAACTCGTATACCGTCATGGTCCGGCGCGAATGCAGCTTGTCGGGACCGTAAAAGCTCAGGTCGTCGAACAACACGCCATCGAGCCCGACTTCCACGACCGGTCCGCCTGAAGCAGGTCCCAACGGCCGCAACAAAGGCAGGTCGATCCGAATCGGGAAGGTTTCGCCCGGCGCTACGTCCAGGCTGGGTTGGGAAACGGATCCCTTACCCCCTGGCGTCACTTCCTGGGCTGCCACCACAAGTGTTATCCCACGGATGCGCCGCTGGCTCGCATTGCGTAGCGTGAGTGCAGCGTGGATGTCGAGCAGATAAGCGCCGCCACGCGGCGTAGCGCTCGATTCGCCCCAGCCATCCGCAACCAGGGTGACCGGCGATTCGGGAGGCAGATCGATCTTGTGGCTGAGCGTCTGCGCTCCCGCCGCCAGAGTACCGGCCAAACACGAAATTGCCAATCTGCTAAACATCTTCTTCCCTGAAGTTCCTATTGCACGTACACACTAGTAATGGTCATCTGGCCGGTATCGGCATCGACGTAGCGGGCGCTCGCCGAGCCTTGCACGTTCACCGAAACGGTCAACGGACGCGTCTCACCCTGGGAAACTCCCAGCGAACTGCCGTTCTCGCGCACTTCAACTCCCGAGGAGGTCGCTTCGACCACAGGTCCCCGCTCGTCCAGCATTGCCTGATGCACCGTGGTTCCCGCATTGCCGCGGGCATTCCAAACGGCATGCATGGCGTGTCCTAATTCCTGCGTCTGCGCGGGCGGCATATTCAACCACCATGCCAGCACCAGCACCGCCGACAAGCCAGCGACGACCACCGCCGGACGCCAATTCAACGTGGGCGATTTCCGGGTCCTCGGCGCCACGCACTCTCCCGCCGCCAAGCCTACTCGAATATTGGCGGTCATTTCGGAAGCCAGGCGATTCCAATCCAGCCCTTCCGGCAAACGGCTGGAAGCGTCGCGAAACTGGTTGCGATCCAGACGGTAAGCCTTTACCAGCCGGGCGCAGTTTGCGCACCGGTCCGTGTGCAGCCGCACCTTCAAGCGATTCCACAAACTCAAGTCGCCTGAGACGAACAGCGCGAGATCGGTTTCGGAAATATGGCTGTTCATGCGCGGCCTCCACGCTGGAAAAACTTGCGGAGCTTCACCCGGCCGTTGGCGATGTGGGATCGCACGGTCGCTTTGGAGCAATTCAGCATTGCGGCCACTTCCTCGGCGGGCATGTCCTCGACGTCCCGCATCAATAACGCCATCCGCTCCCGTTCCGTCAACACGCTGAGCCCGGATTCCAGGTACTGGCGTCGCTCGGCGCGCAGCAGCAACTGTTCCGGACTCTCGGAGGGCGAACTGGCCATCGCTTCCGGCAAGTCGTCGATGTCAGTAAAGCTCATACGTCCGGAACGCCGCAGGAAATCGATGGCCGTGTTGCTGGCAATGCGCGACAACCAGTGCGTAGCCTTCTCCAGGTCTTTCAACTGGTCTTGCCGCTGTAAGGCCTTGATGAATGTCTCCTGGGCCAGATCCTGGGCGTCGTCGACGTTTCCGACGATCCGGTAGATCAGAAGAAAAACGCGCTTCAGGTTTTCGGAGACGAACCGGCTCTGCTGTTCCGACGAAAGCGATACCGCGTCATATCGGGTAGAGCCCGGTGCTTCGCTCATCTCGTAATCCAAAGCCGACGGCACGCTCGTCATCGTAGTAGTAGGGGACTTTCCCCACTAATGATGACGCCAGGGTAGTCCTAAGCGTGCACCTGATCTATCGTCGCGCTATTCTACATGATATATGAGATCCGTCGCCGTGATCGGGCTTGGAAAGACGAATTTTGGCGCGTTCGCCGATCGCGATTTACGCTCGCTGGCCGTCGAAGCGGGTCAAAAGTGCATGGAAGATGCACACGTAAACCCTTCACAAATAGAGGCTTTCTATCTTGGAAACTTTGCCGGACCTTCCTTTGTCGGCCAGAACCACCTGGCTCCCTACATTGCCTCGGCGATGGGAGTAATAGGAGTACCATGTACGCGATTTGAAGCCGCTTGTGCTTCGAGCGGTTCCGCTTTTTTTCACGCGGTCTCGAGCGTGGCGGCAGGCTTATACGACCTTGTTCTGGTCGGTGGGGTCGAGAAAATGACCTCTCAGCCAACGCCCAGGGTGACCGAAATCCTGGCCGGGGCGGGCGATATGTGCGGGGAAGGGCGTGCGGGGGCCACATTTCCGGCCCTTTTCGCGATGATCGCACGGCGGCATATGTATGAATACGGAACCACCCACGAACAAATGGCCGCGGTCGCAGTGAAAAATCACGCCAATGGAGCCAAGAATCCGCAGGCGCACATGCGCAAGGTTATCACCATGGAGCAGGCGCTCAACGGCAAGATGATTTCCGAGCCGTTGACCGTGTACGATTGCTCCCTGATTAGCGACGGCGCCGCCGCGGTGATGATCGCGCCGCTGGAACGTGCCGCCGAGTTTACGAACAAGCCGGTCCGGATTCTCGGATTAGCTCAAACCTCCGATCAGGTTGCTTTGGACGAAAAATTGGACATCACGACGTTCCGGGCCGTGCGGGCCGCGGCAGAAAAAGCGTATAAGATGGCCGGGGTGAAGGTGGACGATATCCAGTTCGCCGAAGTGCATGATTGCTTCACCATTGCCGAGATCGTCGCCACTGAGGATCTTGGATTCGTCAAGAAAGGGGAGGGCGGGCCGTACGTCCTCGAAGGGCGCACCTGTCTGAGGGGAGCGCGTCCGGTGAACACCAGCGGAGGGCTTAAATCCAAGGGGCATCCGGTGGGCGCCACCGGAGTGGCTCAGATCTGCGACGTCGCCGTTCAGATCCGGGGCGAAGCGGGCGAGCGCCAGGTGGAGCGTCATTCTCTGGGCTTGGCTCAGAACCTCGGCGGTTCCGGCGCCACCGCCGTGGTGACCGTCCTGGGCGCCGTATGAGCGTCGTGACAGCCCACGGAACGGGCGTAGTCTACACCGAAACCGTCGTTTTCGCCGCTCCTGAACAGTTCGTCGCGGACGCTCCCTACCAACTCGCGATCATCGAGCTGGATGATGGGGGCCGGCTTACGGTGCGGATCGCGGGCGATCGTGTGCGCATCGGCGATTCGGTCGAGTTTCTCGAGTATCGCGACGGCATTCCCTTCTTCCGCAAGAAGGCGTGAAGCTCCTTCTTTACTACATCGGTAAAGCTCGGGACGTCCATGCGAATGCCATGGCCGAGGAGTACATCAAGCGATCCCAGCGCTTTATCAAATGTGAAATGCGAGAGAATCGTCCGGACCGGTTCGATCTTTGGGCTAAGCATCCTTCGGCTACAAAGATTCTGCTCGATCCCGACGGCCGGGCCGTGGATTCTTCCGGATTTACTCAGATCGTTCACAAAGCCGAATGCGAGGCGCGGGACCTCGTCTTCGTGATTGGCGGAGCCGACGGATTGCCTCCGGCCTGGAAGGCAGAAGCGGACCTGCTGATCGGGTTATCGCCTATGACCATGCCGCATGAGCTCGCCCGCGTGGTGCTGGCGGAGCAAATCTACCGCGCCCTCACGACGCTGCGAGGTCATCCGTATCCTCGATAATAGAAGTGTGTCCCGGTATGATGCGCTGCTCGTTGTTTCCTTCGGTGGACCTGAGAAACACGAGGACGTAATTCCATTCCTTGAAAACGTTTTGCGCGGCCGCAACGTTCCTCGCGAGCGAATGCTTGAAGTCGCGGAGCACTATTACCACTTCGACGGCCGCAGCCCGATTAACGATCAGAATCGCGAATTAGTCCGCTTGCTTCGGGAGAGCGTTGATTTGCCGGTGTATTGGGGTAACCGCAACTGGCATCCTCTGCTCGCCGATACAGTGCGCCAGATGCGTGATGACGGAATCCGGCACGCAGTAGCGTTGGCCACGTCGGCCTTCGCGTCCTATTCCGGCTGCAGGCAGTATCTCGAAGATATTTCGCGCGCCCGGGCGGAAGTGGGAGAAGGCGCGCCCCAGATCGATAAGATTCAGCCGTTCTTCAATCGTCCTGGATTCATTGAGGCGATGAGTGATCGGGTTCGCGCCGCGTTAAGCGGGCTACCGGATGCCAAGCTCGTGTTTACCGCGCATAGCGTTCCGGTCGGGATGGCGCAGTCCAGCCCGTACGTCGAGCAGCTCGAGTCGGCATGCGTCTTGGTGGCACAGGCCGTCGGCCGTTCTGAGTGGAAGCTTGCTTACCAAAGCCGCAGCGGGCCCCCGGGGCAGCCTTGGCTCGAGCCGGATATCACCGACTACCTGCGGCAGATCCGTTCCGACGTGGTCATCGCGCCGATCGGCTTTCTCTCCGACCACATGGAAGTGCTCTACGACCTGGATACCGAAGCTCGCGCGGTCTGTGACGAGCTCGGAGTGCGCGTGGTGCGCGCCGGCACCGCGGGAACGCATCCAGCGATCATTCGCATGATCGCTGGGATGGTGGAGGAAGTTCCAAGCACGTGCCCGGAGGGGTGCTGCGCGCCGATGCGGCGGCCCGCACCTCATTTCGCGACCAACCGGTAAACTTCACTCTTAGACAATCCCCGGGCCTTGGCCACTTGCTTGATAGCGTCCATTCGGGCGACGCCTTGATCTTCGAGCGCCTGGACGGCTTCTTCGACCGGTGTATCATCCGTTTCCTCCGACGCGTCCGGCTTAGCGATCAGCACTGTGAACTCGCCTTTGACACTCGGACGTTCGGCAAGCTGCGCGCGCAACTCGGACGCTGTGCCTCGCAGGAACTCCTCGTGGAGTTTCGTTAGCTCGCGGGCGAGCACAACTTTGCGATTGCTCATCACGGCGGCCACATCTTCCAGGGCATCCAGGATGCGATGCGGCGTTTCGTAGAAGATCAACGTGCAGGATTCTGACCGGAGTTCCTCCAATAGTCGTCTGCGTTGCGACGATTTCGGCGGCAGAAAGCCGCAGAAGCGAAAAGCGTCCGTAGCCAATCCCGCCGCCGCAAGCGCGGTGATCGCCGCCGCAGGACCTGGGATGGGAACCACGGTAACATTCGACGCGATGGCCGCGTTCACCAGCCGGTAGCCGGGATCGGATAGCAGCGGCGTCCCGGCGTCTGAAACGAGTGCAACGTTTGCCCCGGCTTGGAGCTTCTCCACGAGTTCCGCTGTTCGTGCCGCCTCGTTGTGCTCGTGATAGCTGACCATCGGTTTCGAAATGCCGAAGTGCGCCAGAAGTTTATGCGTCTGGCGCGTGTCTTCACAAGCGATCAAGTCCGCTTCCTTCAGCACGCGCAGCGCTCGCAGTGTAATGTCCTCGAGGTTGCCAATCGGCGTCGCAACAATGTAGAGAGTACCGGCCATCGTAGTACGATTGAAACGTTAGCTGAAATGGGGGACACGACACAAGCCGTACCCGACTACTACGTCTGGGCGATTCCAGGGAAGCCACTCATTGTTCATCTGCATCTGGAAGTGGTGGACCGTCTTTTGACGGACGTGATGCGCGGCTTTGGAGCAGTGCGCAAACGCGGCGCTGAGATCGGCGGTCTGCTGATCGGCACTATCGAGCCTGGTGATCCCACTATAGTGCGTATCGAGGATTTCGAGTCTGTCGAGTGCGGTTATAAGCGTGGCCCCTCCTATCTTTTCACTGAGGATGCCACGCGGCCATTCGAAGACGCCTGTGACCGCTGGCAGCCCGACGATTCGCGTCCGGCTTACGCCGTTGGATTTTTTCGCAGCCACACCCGCGAAGGATTCTCGCTCGCGCCTGACGATATCGAGCTGATGGACGCTTGTTTCCCCTCGCCCTATCATGTCGTGCTGCTGATCAAGCCGTACGGAACCAAGGTCAGCCAAGCCGGTTTTTTCTTTCGTGAAGACGGCGTGTTCCAGCCGGCGACGCCCCTCGAATTTCCGTTCCGGCGGCGGGAGCTGGCGGGCGAGGAAGCTCCACCGCACCGGTCCATGATTGAGCGGCGTCCGCGAGGCCGCGATTCCCGCCCGGTCGTCCCCTCGCAGGAGGTTGAAGATCAGACAGGCTCGACAGTACGGTCTCAGCTCGGACCCGCGTACGCGATCACGGCGCCGTCCAAATCGAGACTCCGCAGCGGTTGGGTGTGGATCCCGCTGTCGTTTATCTTTTTGTTGCTCGGGGTGCTGCTGGGATTTCAGACCGCGCTTTCGGTCAATTCGAAAGCCGCCAGCGCAGCCACGCCAGATTTCGGACTCGGGCTTTCGATCGTTAAGACGGAGGATAACCTCAGTGTGAAATGGGACCGCCAGGCAATTGCGGTCCGCACGGCACAGCGCGGGCTGCTCGAAATCGAGGACGGGAAGTACTCCAAGTCCGTCGAGCTCGACGCGGCGCAATTGCAGAATGGAAACATCATCTACAGGAACACTTCGAAGACCGTCCGATTCCGGCTGAGCGTCTACCCAAAAGCCAAGGTGAGCGTGACGGAAACCGCGGAGTGGAAGCAGTAGTCATTTTTCCTGGTCTCTCAGCAACGCACCTCGCTCTTAACGATCGGCGCCGAAGATCAAGCGCTATCCAGGGCCCGGAGAAGAAACTGTAGTAGCATGACGTAGGATTGTCATGCCGCCCAGGATTTCAGTAGTTATTAATACTCTAAACGAAGAGAAGAACCTCCCCTTCGCGCTACGGTCCGTTCATTCCTGGGTTGACGAGATCGTTGTGGTGGATATGCACAGCGATGACAGGACCGTTGACATTGCGCGCGAATTTGGAGCAAAGATTTGTTTCCACAAACGCTTGGGCTTCGCCGACCCGGCGAGGGCTTTCGCCCTCGAGCAAGCGTCTGGAGACTGGATCCTTGTGCTGGACGCCGATGAGGTTGTTCCTCTTCCCCTCAGCCGAAAGCTCCTGAGCATAGCGGGCAACGGGAAGGCCGATGCCGTCTGCATTCCTTGGTTGAACTATATGTTAGGCGCCACCATGAATCACACCAAATGCGGCCCGCGTGAAAATTTACATCTCCGCTTCTTTAAAAAAGCAGCGAGTCGAGGCGACCGGCGAAATACATAACTATTTTCAGCTGGTTCCCGGCAGCCGGGTCCTGGCACTCGGGTTTAAGCCGGGGCTTGGCGTCGCCCACTTTGCTTATTTGGATTCACGACAATACATAGATAAGCTCAATACCTATACAAGTATTGAAGCCCAACAAGCATTTGAGCGAGGCGAGCGGATCACGCCGGTGGGTGTGTTGGTGAAGGCGGGGAGGGAATTTTGGGCGCGCTACATAAAGGGGGGCGGTTTCAAAGACGGCTGGCGCGGGTTTTATATCTCGCTATTCAGTGCTTTCTATGAAATTGTCGCAGCCGCGAAGCTTCAGGAACTAACAATTCTCGGTCGCCGCGAAGCGATCGAATCACACTATTGGCAGGAAGCAGAAGAGATTCTGAAAGCCTATGACCAGCCACAATCGCCCGCGGGTTCTTGAACTTCCGGCGCCTCCGATCCACCGTCCGGAACACAGATTGGCCTTTCCACTAGCTCGTCGTTCCTCACCTGGGGCATGCGGTTCGGCGATTCGTCCGCGCAAAGGTACATCTGGAAAGACTGGTTTATTCCGGATGAGGGTGTCAGCGAAGCCGAGCGGCTCGCGCAAGATCCGTTGCTCCGGCTGATCGGCTCGGAGAAGACGTTGCAGGCCTAATCCCAAATTCGCGCTCGGCGGATGGTGCGCGCCAAGTCTTCGGTCACAATGCGTCCCTTTCGGAACATCGTTTCACCTCGGAAATCGACGATGACGAAGAGAGGATTCCATAAATCGCCTCCACCGCTTCCGGCGTGATATGCTCACGCCGTCCTAACATCGAACCTATCAGACCGGCTTTGCGTTCGATCCAACAAATCCATTCACCTTCGTCGTCGTTTGATCCAGGGCGGTGGCCAAGCACGGCTTGATGCTTCACTCCAGCGGCCTCGAACGTGAAATGCCACCCGAAATCCTCTTGTCCCAGCTTTTCATCCGTGACTTGGCCGCGGGCACGCAGTTGGGTAATAAGCCAACGGGCAACATCATCGCCAAAGCACCCTGGGTTGATGAAGTATTCTCTTTCTATCGTCGTATTAAATGCCTTGCTCTTGAAAAGCAGACAGTTTTTGGAATTCCTCATCCGTTTCCAGTTCGGCGAATCAAGGGACGTGGTCGCCGGATAGATTCCGTCGTCAGGAGCCCTCTACACCCGCTGGACGTTTAGCCCGACGCTTGGCCATCCTGCTCAGGACGGCAAGCTGCTCCAGGTACTCCTTCAGCGGCCGCGCGGGGGTTCCCCACACAACCTGCCTTGCCCGGACGATCTTCGAAGTGAGAACACCGCAACCCGAGCCGAGCACGGCGCGTGACTCGATGCGCGCCTTGTCCCCGATGCCGACTTGACCCCCGATCACGGCGTAATCTTCCACCACGACTCCGCCCGAGAACCCGGTCTGCGCAGCCACCACGACATTGCGACCAATGCAGCAGTTGTGCCCAACGTGCACCAGATTGTCGAGCTTGGTTCCGTCGCCGATGCTGGTCACCCCCAGCGCCGCTCGATCGACGCAGGAGTTTGCGCCGATTTCGACCCGGTTCCCAATCTCCACGCGGCCGATCTGCGGGAATTTCTCGTAGATGCCGTCATGCAGGACGTATCCGAATCCTTCAGCGCCGATGACGCAGCCAGATTGCAGCGTCACCTGGTTCCCGATCTTCACATCGTGATACACGGTGACGCGAGCGTGCAAGACGCATCCGTCCCCGATGCGTACATAGTCGCCAATCACGGACCCCGCGCCCACCGAAGTCCCAGCGCCGATATGGACGCATGCGCCGATGGTCACCAGCGGCCCGAGATAAACCCCTGGTCCGATGACCGCGCCCGGCCCGACCACTGCCGTTGGATGAACCCCGGCTTGAGCCTCCGGACGAGGGTGGAGCTTGGGGATCACCCGCGCGACGGCGTTTCGAGGCTCGGGGATCCGAATAATGGTGCGTTGCGGCTCGTTGGCGTAATCCGGGGGCACCAGCAGACAAGCCGCTTTGGATTCTCCCGCGTGTTTAGCGGCACGGCCAGGAGTTACAAAGGAAAGGTCCTCAGGCCCGGCGTCTTCGAGTGACGCCACGCGACGCACTTCGCGCTCCCCATCCCCCTCCCAGTCGGCCTTCAGCCAGGCTGCGAGATCCTTTACCTTCACACTCTTACGTTATGCCATTTCGGCTGGAAATGAAAATGGACGTCGCACCCGTAAGCTCCGTGCATGCTAGGAGCCGCCACATGGAACGCCCATTTTCCGGTTCGGAGGACATTCTCTGTAATTGCTAAGTTAGTGGGCAGCTCCGGGAAATTCTCTCAGCTTATGATCCAGAAATTTCTGCCACGGTGGTCAGAACGCCGCCAGCAGCCATAAACTCGGCTAGAGTCCGCGATCCGGCCTCCTCGGTGAGGCTCCGCACGGCGTCGGTCACCATTTCCACTCGTTTTCCCGATTCGAGCAGTCCAAACGCGGCATATTTCACGCAAATCTCGGTTACGACTCCGTAGACCACGTATCGATCCGCTTTCAGACGGTCGAGCAACGGGCGCAGATTGACGTTCGTGAAGCAATCGAGCTTCTGCTTCTCGAGGAGTATCTGCCGGCCAGGCTCAATGTCCGGTTCGCGCGGCGTGTTCGGAACGATCACACATTTCTCAACCAGGGTGGACGCCGGCTTGTGCTGCGCGATCGTCCCGGCGACACAGTGATGGGGATATATCTTGAATTCCGGATCATCTTCCGCGTGGGCATCCATGGTCGAGATCACAGTCGCCCCGTGTGACACCGCATGGCGATTCAGCGCCGCGACTCGCTCGATCATCGTTTCCGCTGCTGGCACGTACAATGCGCCCGCAGGAAACAGAAAATCGATTTGCGTATCGACATCGAAAAAGACCGTGGTCATGCCGATACTCCACTGCGCACCCGTTCGTACAGGCACTCGAGTTCCGGGCTCAATTCCACGCGCCAGGCGTCCTCCCCTTCAAACAGGCTCAGACACCGGGCCGGCAACCGGGACATCATTTCGGCGGCGTATGCCTGGGCCTCCACCGCGGATGGCAGGCGATCCACCAACCGGCCTCCGATGATCACGGGCTTCAAGAGCGCTTCGGACGGGGGGGAGCCAGGAGGACAAGATGGACACTCGGTGGATCGCGCGATTTGATCGTGGTCCGCGTAGCGGAAGACTTGCTTCGATCCCGGGAGGGTATGTTTGTCCTCGCTTAGTTTCGCCGTGTAGCGCCGTCCGGAACGGTCTTCCAGTTCCACCAGTTTGTAAACGACGCCCAGAGTGGGTGCGTCTGCTGAAGTCGCCAGTTGCGTTCCCACTCCAAAAACGTCGATCGGCGCGCGGGCGGCCACCAGTTCATGGATCTTATACTCGTTGAGATCGCCCGTGGCCATGATTTTCGCCTCAGGCAGCCCGGCGTCGTCCAGAATCTTTCTCACCGCGGGAGCGAGCTCGACGAGATCGCCGCTGTCCAGCCGCACACCCCATAACGGACGTCCAAGTGACGCGGCGCGCCGTGCTCCCTCGAGCGTATCGTAGCTATCGATCAGGTACACGGTGGTCTCGCCCAGCAGGCGCTGGAGCTGTTCGAAAGCCTGGAGCTCATGTGGGAACGACATCACCCAGGAATGCGCGGCCGTTCCAAACACAGGCACGGCGTAGCGCATGCCGCTTTCGGTATTGCTCGTACCTGCGCAGCCCCCGATGCAGGCGGCCCGTCCGGCAAGCACGCCGGCCTCGGGCGAGTGCGCGCGGCGTGTGCCGAACTCCACCACGCTGCGCCCGAGCGCCGCCTTCACCACGCGCGCAGCTTTGGTGGCGATCATCGACTGAAAACCGATCATCGCCAATAGATACGTCTCCGGCAGCTGTGCCTCCACCAGCGTCGCGCGCAGCGTCAGGAAAGGCTCCCCAGGAAACAAAGGAGTGCCTTCCGCCACTGCGAACAGGTCGCCCGTGAAACGCAACTTCGCGAGCATATCGAAGAACCCGCTGCTGGTGTGTGCAAATTGAGGAAGGCTGCGCAGGTACGCGATCTCCTCGGACGTGAAGCGCAAATTGAGGAGATATTCGACGGCCTGTTGAAGCCCGGCGGCCAGGATGAAATTGCGATTGCTCGGGAGACGCCGGACGAACAACTCGAACGTGGCCCGGTCGTGGGCCTTTCCGGCCTCGAAGTAGCCCGCCGCCATCGTGAGTTGGTAGAGGTCGGTGAGGAGGCCAGTCGGCATGAAGGCCTGCGGCTACTTCTTATCGCCTGCCTTGGACTGTGTTCCCTGCGCCTCTTTCACGTCGCCGGCGGCCTGTCGCATATCCTGGACGGTCTTTACTTCCAGTTCGTACAAAGAAGAATCGCCTTCCCGGCGTGCGATGAAGTTCGCACCAGAGGTCGGGGCGATCTCGACTTTTTCCGTCTTCTTGCCGTCATTAGAGACGACGGTCAACTCGATTACGGGTTTGGTGAACCCGCTGTCGACGAACTTGGAGGCGGACAGGTCGCGGAGATTATCGATCAAGGCCTGAATGCCGATCGAGTCCATCGGCTTGCCTGCTGAAAGCCATTTGTCGCCGGATTTCTCATACGTCGCGTCCTTCACGCCGTCCTTGATCTCGAGCTTGGTCGGATCGGAGAATCCGAAGTCAAACAGCTTCTTGTTGCGGAAATCGTTGACCGACTTGTCCAACCCGTTTCCGAGATCGTTGCTGACTTTCTGTGCGCCCTCGACCTTGCTCGATTTCGCGTAGAACTCATCCTTGGCCTTGCGAACTTCGAGAGTCTGGGTACCGGTGGCGTCCGTGACCTTGATCACGGCCACTGGCGTTCCGGAGGCGAACAAACCTGGGGCCTTCTTTTCGGCTTCATCGGACGACGCCGCGTCGAACACGGCGTCCCTCAAGCGTTGAACCAGGTCCTGCACCTGCGACCCGTCCGCGCGCATGGGCTTCGGCTTCAGGATCGTCCATTCACTGTTGCCGGCCCGGCCGAACTCGAAAGCTTGGCTCTTTGCCGTCATCTCTACCCGGCTTACCTTTTCCGGTTCGATGTTGAGCAGGTGCCGGTCCTGCAGATCCCGATATGTCTTATCGAGATTGCCTTTGTTGGCGCTCAAAGTAGTGAATAGGCGCGGGTCGCCTTCCACCTTGGCATACACGTCGTTGCCGGTCGGGTTCTCTTCGCCGATCAATAGCTTGGTGGTCTTCCCGTTTTTGAGCGTGGCGTCCAGTTCAACGACGGGCGGCGCGAGACCGTAGCTAGCCAAATCCGAATCAGCCACTTTGTCGTCGACCATCCGGTCCGAGTTCAGGTTCGCAAGCGCGTTGGTAACCGCGTCGATCGCGTACTTGTCACCGGGGAGAGTCTTCGGTGCCGTGATGTCCCATTTGCCGGCGTCGTCGCGTTTCAGGGTCGTGGATTCGCCGCTTCGGCGCTTGATGACCAACTGCCGAATATCGTCTTCCGGCAGAGTCACAACCTTGGGCGCAGCATCAGCCGCGGGTTTTTCCGCGTCGGCCTTGGTTTTCTTGTTGGACCAATAGACGGCCCCGGCGAGTCCTGCTAGAAGAACAGCGGCAATCAGCAGACGACCTAGCTTCATGTCCGTCTCTACCTGCGCCTCCACCACACTCCGACGCCAGCCACAACAATGATCAGCGGAATCGCGAGTACGCTTTCATAGAAGATCATCGTCATTTGCCGGGCGTTCATCGTCAGTCTGCGGTCAGTCTGTTCCTTGGGGCGAATCGAGATCAAATCCTCATCCGAGGACAGCCAGTTCATCATATTGAGGAACAGATCCCGATTTCCGTTGAACCGGAGGAAAAAATTAGCGATCCAGCTTGAACACCCGACCACCACGAACCGCCCGTTTCCATCCTCTTTACCGGTAGTGTAGGTACCTGCTGCGCCGAGTACCAGCGGACCCTTCTTGTCGGTCTTGCTCTGCCGGATTTCGGGCGAACTCAGATTCGTCGTAGCGAAGCTATTTTCAGTAGTTTCGAAAAGCTTCGAAACGGTGGTCTTGTCGCCGTTCTTGACTTCCAGCGAGCGCGAAATCGGGAACCCCGTCGCCGTGTCCTTCATGTCCCGCACAATGGCGTGATCCTCGTAGGCGGTCACCAGCGGCGCTTCCGGACCCATCTGGAACAGCTCGCCAACGCCGCTTGTGTCGAGAACCAGATCCTTGTCGGCGGTCACTCCCCAGCTTTCGAGCACCTTCGTCAGCGGCTCATTGTCGTCGGTCTGTTCCCGCGAGAACTTGAGCGGCGGATCGACCATGATCAGCGCCCGCCCACCGTTTTCGACGAAGTTCTTAATCGCGTCCACTTCGGGCTGGATGTAGTCGTGCTTCGGGCCGCCCACCACCAGAACCGTGCAATCCTTCGGGATCTCCGGCTTTTCGAGCAGCTTGACGGTTTCCGTCTTGTAATTGTTCTTTTCGAGGTCTTCCTTAACGCCCGAATAGCCCATTCGATCGCTATCGGTCAGCGAGTGTTCGCCCGAACCGAGCACGAAGCACGCCGTGCGCTCGCCACCTTTGAGCGCGGTGACCATCGCGCCGGTGATGTCCTCCTCGGTCAACGCCTTGGCTTCCTGGCGCTTGTTCCCCACCTTCACGAAGATGGTCCCGAGGGTCTTGACACCCTCCGCGATTGCTTGTGTCCGCTTTTTGTCCGTGTCGTCGTATTCAACCTTGATATTCGACGAAAGGTTCTTGTATCGATCCAACAGATCGCGCGCGCCCTCGAACTTGCTCGACTGATCCCAATACGCGATGGTCACGGGCTGCTTGAGGTTCTTCGCGATCTTTATCGTTTGGTCGGAAAGCGTGAACTGCTTATTCGAAGTCGAGTCGTAACTCTTGTTGTAGCGATTGGCGAGGAAATTGACCGTACTCACCACTGCAAACACAACCAAGACATAAACGATCGTGTAGAGAGTGAATTTGGTTTGTCGCGCTTTCATCCAGGAGGTATTCATTTTACGTTCTCCATCGCAGCGACTCCATCGAGCGCGCGGTTAGAAACAATCCTATGAAAATCACAGATATGTAATAGATGATGTCCTTCGAGTCGAGCACCCCTTTGGCGAACGAATCGAAGTGGCCGAGCACGGACAGGTATCCGATCACTTGTCCGGTCGTCGAGCTGTTAAACGAAGAGACCCACTCGAGCACCCACAGCAACAGGCAGATCCCGAAAGTGGCGACTCCCGCGACGATCTGGTTCTTCGTACAGGTGGAAATCCAGGTCCCGATCGCCAGCAGACATCCGCCCTGGAGCAGCAGCCCCAGGTAGCCGACCAGCATTGGTTTCCAGTCCGGCCTGCCGTAGGCGTACAGCAGCAGGAGGCTGACCATCGAAATCCCCAGCATGGCCGCGTACAGCACCAGGGCGGCCAGCCACTTGCCCAGGATGATCTCCAGGTCGGTCAGCGGGGAAGTGACCAGCAGCTCGATCGTGCCAGTTCGCTTTTCCTCGGCGAACAGCCGCATGGTGATCATGGGGATCAGAAAAAGTCCCACCACGCTGACGTTCGACAATAGTGGGCGAACCACCATCTCATTGACGTCCATGGGGAAGGACTGGCCCATCATCGCGCTCTGGACGCTTCTTTGCACGAAGTACGCGGTGGCGACGTAAAAGAAGTATCCCGAGATCAACGCGAAAAACGCCATCACGCCATACGCGATCGGCGAACGGAAATAACTGCTGAGTTCCCTGCGAGTGATGGTGAAAGTATTCATTTCGGTTCTCCAACTGGTTCGCCGGCCGCGATCGCGACTCCCGTCTCGGCGTGAGTTTCTTTCGTAGATGCAGTCAACTGCAGGAAGATTTCTTCAAGGCTCAAGCCGACCGCGTGCATCTCGTTCAGGTTCCAACCCGACTCGATGACCGTACGCGCCAGACTGGGGCGGATTTGACGGCCTTCCAGGCTCTCGACCATGAAATGAAGCCTCCCGTCGTGGGACTCCTTCGGCAGCACCCGGCTGACCCCAGCCACTTGTTCCAAACGCTGCTGGACCTGCTGCGGGTTGAGTTCTCCACTACCCGGCAATACCTCGATCGCCACGCTTTCGGCTCCGCGCAAACGGCTGGTGAGATTTGCGACGGTGTCCATCGCGACCAGTTTCCCTTTGGCGATGATGATGACTCGTTCGCACGTCTGCTCGACCTCCGGCAGGATGTGCGTGGAAAGAATGATGGTGTGATCGCCGGCCAGCCCTTTGATCAGGTCCCTCGTCTCGATGATCTGATGCGGATCGAGACCGGCCGTCGGCTCGTCCAGGATCAGCACGTCGGGATTGTGGATAATGGCCTGAGCCAGACCGACGCGCTGGCGGTAGCCTTTGGAGAGCTTGCCGATCAGCGTCTTGCTGACATCGTCAACCGCACACTTTTCGGAGACTTCCTTGACCCGCCGCATCAGATCGGTCTTGGGGACGCCCTTGATCCGGCCCACGAACTCCAGATATTCGTGGACCTCCATTTCGGGGTAAACTGGCGGCGTTTCCGGCAGGTAACCAATGCGCCGCTTAACCTCCATCGGTTGCGCCATCACGTCAAAACCAGCGACCTGGACCGACCCCGCGCTAGGCGGCAGGAAGCAGGTGAGCACGCGCATAGTCGTGGTTTTACCCGCTCCGTTGGGCCCGAGGAAGCCGACGATCTGCCCTTTTTCGACTTCGAAAGAGATATTATCGACCGCGACTTTGCGGGCGTATCGCTTGGTGAGCCCTTCGACTTTGATCATAAGAGTTACTCGGTGTTACTCAGGACGAGCAAGCATTGCTTTTGTGAGTATGTATCGAACACTACATCATAGTGGGCAGGGGCGCGGAGTGTCAATCCGGTCGGGACGGGGTAGGGCCTTGAGTCTGGTGCCGCGGACTCTTGAGCGACATCTAACCAGCAGGAGGAACTTAAGTCCATGGCTCTTGAACTCCTCGCCGTGCTCGTGCTTGGCCTGATGTGCGGAAGTGAGCTGAACGTGGCGGCCTTCGCCCATCCGACGTTAGACCGAAAACCACTAGCGACACACATCGACGTGCGTGCATCGTTCGCCGCTCTGTTTGGTCACGTGATGCCGTTTTGGATGGCAAGCTCTACTCTGCTGAATCTATTGCTCTTGACGCCTTTTGAGCATCTGAACGACGCTGCGTGGCGCCTCGCTGCAATTGCGCTGACCATTCAGGTCCTCGCGGTATTGTTTTCATTCCTGGGTCCGGTACCCATTAACAACCAGATCTCCAAATGGAAAGCCGAATCCCTTCCTCAGGGCTGGCAAACCCAGCAACACCGGTGGGATATATACCACTGGCTCAGAACGAGTGGACTGGTTGTTGCCTTCGCACTCCTCGTCCTCAGCATGGCCGCTGGTTGAGCGGTAACACTATTGACGATCCAGGCCGAGCGGCGGTTTCCGGATGCTAAGCCCGTGGATTTGGGAAGGCGTCCGCGTCTTCTTCGCCCTGCGGATGGGCGCACTGGAAGTCCTTCTCAATCAGGATCCGGAGGGTACCCTTGGAGCTTTGGATTCCGGTCTCGTCACTTTCGGCCCAACTCGTGGCGCGGTCTGCGGGAATGGTGACCCGAATCCGGTTATCTCGCAGCGTAGCAGTTACATCCGCCGACGAACCCGCCTCCAGCGCGTAGGAAAGCACCTGTCCGGGAGCGAAGGTCACTGCCTCCTCTACCTGCCCTCCTTCCGCCAACCGCGCGACCTCGGATTGGCTCAAGCGCAACCGCAGCGTGCCGCCATGAAAACGCAGTTTCATGAGTCCCTCCGAGCGGCTTCAAGCGTGAAGGCTGGCCGGCAGACCGCGACGTATTCGCCACGCCGCGCGATCACAGCTTGCCCCGCGCCCACTTCCATCGTCCCGCTTTCATGCTCCAGCCGTATTACGCCCTTCAGGACCAGAGTGAATTCGTCGAACTCCGGGCGCTGCCCTGGCTCAGACCATCCGGCTGGGCTGCGCATATGGGCGACGCTAACCTCAGCGTCCTTCGAGTTTACGCAGCCAACGTATTCATCGATCAATTTATTCCCCGGAACAGGAATTCGCGTAGGACGCTCGATCAACTCAGGCATCGCCTTTCAGTTTACTCGTAGCGCAAGGCTTCGACTGGAGCGATGCTGGTCGCGCTACGAGCCGGGTAGAGGGTCGCGATGAGACTCACCGCCATTGCGGCTGCGGCGATCCACACGCCATCGACCCAGCGCGCGTTGAACGGCACATACGCCAGCGAATAGACCTGCTCGTCGAGCGGCAGCCAGCGATAATGGTCCGCCAGGTAGCACACAACAAATCCGACCACGAGACCGATAGAGGTACCCACGCCGCCGATCAAAATGCCTTCAAACACGAAAATCTTGCGGATCTGGCTGGCGCGCGTGCCCATCGACATCAGAATGGCTATGTCGCGGTGCTTTTCCATCACCATCATCACCAGTGTGATCAGAATGTTCAGCGCCGCGACAATCTGAATCAGTCCGATGGTAATGATCGTCACGATTCGCTCCATCTTCAGCGCGTGCAGGATCGAGACGTTCTGCTCTTCCCAGGTGCTGGCCGCGAGTTTCGGGCCGATGATGGGTTCCGCCGCGCGCGCCACTTCCGGCGCACGATAGACATCGTCGAGTTTCAACTCAATGCTGTTCACCACGTCTTCCAGGCCGAACAGCTTCTGAGCAACCGGCAGAGATGCGTAGGCCCAATTCATATCAACATCATAGAAACCTGTCTCGAAAATACCGGCCACCCGGACGCGCTTGAAACCCGGCTGCATGCCAAAAGGCCCAAGGACCCCGTTCGGAATAATGAGCGTAAGCTGCTTGTTGACCACCGCTCCGATCGAATCCGCCAGGCGTGCGCCCAGTATGAGTTCAGGCAAACCATTCGGGTCCCGCAAGCCTTCCATCGAGCCTGTCTTCAAGTGAGCCAGCGCATCGGGAAGCGGGACATTCGGCTGCACCAAGATGCCCTTGATGCCGACGCCGCTGCTGCGCACTGCCCCGGTCAGTTCCCCGGCTTCATACAATCCAGGCGTTGCGCTGATGACGTGGGGGAGTTTGGAAAGCCTGGCGGCAATCTGTTCCCAGCCCTCGATCCCGTTGGCGGGTTCCTTTTCTTGAATCATGACGTGGCCCGTGGCGCTCAACAGATTCCGCTGGAGGGTACTGCTGAACCCGTTCGTGATCGCCACCGCGATGACCAGCGCCATCACTCCCGCGGCCACGCCAATTACGGAAATGACCGTGATCACGGAGATCACGACTTGCTTGCGCTTGGCCCGTAGATAGCGGCGAGCGATAAACAGCTCGAACATCAGCAGCCCTGGTCGAGCCGCCGCAGCTTCTCGGCAATTCCGATCTCACCCTCAGGACGCAACAGCGGGAAGAGGATCACGTCGCGGATGGATTTTGAGTTCGTCAGCAGCATCGTCAGACGGTCGATGCCCAGACCCTCGCCCCCAGTTGGCGGCATGCCGTAAGACATGGCGCGGAGATAATCCTCATCCATCTCGTGCGCCTCTTCATCGCCTGCCGCGCGCAACGCGTGTTGTTTCTCGAACCTGCGCCGCTGTTCCTGGGGGTCGTTCAACTCAGTGTAGGCGTTTCCGATCTCCATTCCGGCGGCGAAGATTTCGAAACGCTCGACGAAGGCGGGATCGCTTTCCTTGTTTTTAGAAAGCGGCGAAACCTCGACTGGAAAATCATAGATGAACGTCGGCTGGAAAAGGGTGGGCTCGACCTTTTGCTCAAATGCCTCCACTAACGCGTGGCCCTTGAGAGACGAATCGCCGACGGCTTCCTGCATCGAGAACCTAGGTATGTGTCCGAAATCGAGCGTCGTGCCCTGATACTCGACGGTCGCCGACCCGGTCGCATCAATCGCGGTTTGACGAAGGAGTTCGGCTGTGAAGTCCATTAAGCCCTGATAGTCGGTATACGCCTGGTAGAACTCGAGCATGGTGAACTCGGGATTGTGCTGGGTCGAGATGCCCTCATTCCTGAAATTACGATTGATCTCATACACTCTTTCCAACCCGCCGACCACCAGCCGCTTCAGATACAGCTCCGGCGCGATGCGCAGGTACAGGTCCATATCGAGCGTATTGTGATGGGTGACGAACGGCCGGGCGGCCGCGCCTCCGTACAGCGGTTGCATCATAGGCGTCTCGACTTCCACGAATCCACGCTCTTCCAGTTGACGCCGCAGCGATGAAATGATGCGAGCGCGGGTCACGAAGATCTTCTGCGAGTCGGGATTGGCAATGAGGTCGAGATAGCGCTGGCGATAACGGACCTCGACGTCTTCGAGTCCGTGCCACTTCTCCGGCATCGTGAGCAGGATCTTCGAAAGAAACGTTACGTGCTCCGCGTGTACGCTCAACTCGCCGGTGCGGGTTCGAAACAGGTAGCCGTCCACACCGATGATATCGCCGAGATCGAGCGCTTCGTACAACTGGTATTCGTTCTCCGGTACGGCGTCCTTGCGCACGTATACCTGGAGGCGCTCGCCGGCCTGCATCAAATGCAGGAACCCGGCTTTGCCCATCCTCCGAATGGTCTGGACCCGGCCGGCGATGCGCACGCGCGGCTGGTCGGCTAACTCTTCTGCAGTCTTAGCGCTATAACCGGCCAGCACCTGTGGGATGGTGTGCGTGAAATCGAATCGTTGCCCGTAGGCCCGGAATCCGGCCGTATTGATCGCCGTGACGCGGCGCAGACGCTGGTCCAGAAGGTCATCTTCGAGAGACAAGCAGGCTCCTTAACGCCGGACAATAACTTCACGCAAATGGTCGCGGGTGAGGAAAAACTTGACCGAATCAAAATCCTGGAACAGCTTTTCGAGGCTGCGATTGTTGAAAAACTGGGCCGGCTTGCGGCGACCGCGCGAAGAGAGCAGAATCTGGCGATGATCGGAGATCCGGTAGGAATAAGTCGGAATCGTGTCGATACGCTCCTCGGAATGAAAGAACGCGAGCAAGCAGGCGCCCGGCCGCATCACCTGGTGCAGTCGCTTAACCACGGTTTGAAGCAGGGGTGGGCTGAGGAACTGCAAAGTATCCCAAACCAACACGCCGTCGAATTGAAAGTCCTCAAAGCTGACGGCGTTCTCCAGGAACCGCGCGACCTTCACCGGATTGGTCTGGTTTTCGTAGAAGTCGCCGTCACTGAAACAGTGGTCGAGCTGATGCAGAAAATCGTCGGAGTAGAGACGATGGCCGTAATTGGTGATAAAGCTGACGGTGGATTGGTTGGCTCCGGCTAGATCGAGGATGCACAAGCCAGGGCGCTCTTCAAGGGATGCGCAGAACTGATCCAGGCCGTGGCTGTGCCTCGTCTCTAGCGCGCTAACGCTTGTGGTCACCGACACCGGCTACCAGTGCGGGTGTGCTCGCCGCCGGGGTGGCGGCAGGCACGGGTTGCGGCTTCGGAGCAGGCGGCGCCACCGGGCGCGGCGTTTCGACGCGAACGATGTCGATGTTGCCCTTGAAGTAAGCCCCATCCTCAATGACGATGCGCGCCGTCTTGATGTCGCCCACCAGCTTGGCTTCCTTGCGAATATCGATTTTGTCGGTGGTCTCGACGTTCCCGTGAATCGTGCCGAGAACGACGATTTCGCGCGCCTTCACGCTGGCCAGCACCTTTCCGTTCGGCCCGACTGTTAGCCGATGCTCCTGCAACTCCACGGTGCCTTCCACTTCCCCGTCGATGGTAAGATCCTCGCGGCTGAAGATCTGGCCTTTGACGATCACCGACTTGCCGATCACGGCCGTCCCCCCGCGAGGCGAATCAAAATGAGGTTCGCTGCTGGTGCGACCTGGAAGCGTCGACATCGGAATTCCCTCCTTGGCAAGCACGGATGGCGTCGGCGGGGCCGATGCAGGTTTGGGTACAAGATCTTCTTCTTTTCGGCGGTTCCACATAGGAGCGCCTCCCTTCTTAAGTAAATCAACTCCGGACATGCTCGTTTTACAACGAAGAGCCGGAAATCGCCGAACGCGCGGCCCACCCACGCGGCAAACGCGACTTGTTCATCTATACTACTACGACGTTCGGGTCACATCCACATGATGAACTTGTTGAGATGTGCGCGCCGGGGCAAGCGTTACAAACGGGCGAGATTAAGACCGCTACAATGTAGTTTGTGTTGATGTTCCGCCTGATCGCCGCCGCGCTGGCCGCTTCGGCGCTGCACGCCGCTCCAGCTATCTTCCCCCTCAAGGACGTTCGCGCCGGGCAGCACGGCGTCGGCCGTACGGTTTTCTCCGGTTGGCGGGTAGAAGAATTTCAAGTGGAAATCCTCGGTGTTCTCGAGAACATCGGGCCCCGGGAGTCCATCATTCTGGCCCGCCTCAAGGGTGGACCGCTCGAAACCATGGGAGTGATGCAGGGGATGAGCGGATCGCCCGTCTACATTGAGGGCCGCCTGATAGGCGCCGTCGCTCTGGGGTTCCCACTCGCCAAAGAAGCGATCTGTGGGATTCGTCCGATTGAGGAGATGCTGCGGGTCGATCCGGATCCGAAGACGAAATCCGGCATTGCATCGGTGCGGCATCCGATCATGGCGGGCAACGCGCGTCTTGAAGAGATCGCGACGCCGGTTTCGTTTTCAGGATTCACCGCCGCGACCCTGGAACACTTCGGAGCACAACTGCGCAACCTTGGCCTCGACCCGCGGCAAGGAATTTCGGGCGGTGGAAATCCCCAGAATGCGCTCGGCGATCCAAAACAGCTCGAACCCGGCTCCATGATCAGCGTTCAGCTCCTTTCCGGGGATATGAGCATGGGCGCTGACGGCACCGTCACTTACATCGACGGCAATCGCATCTACGCCTTCGGCCATCGCTTCCTCGACGCGGGTCCCACTGAACTCCCCTTCGCTCGATCCGAAGTCATTGCACTGTTGCCGAATCTCTCAGCCTCGTTCAAGATTTCGACCGCGCGTGAGTGGATGGGGACCATCACACAGGATGGCAACAATGCGGTCGCGGGAATGTTGGGTCGGCGCGCAGGCACCGTGCCGCTGGAAATCCGGGTTGGCGCCAATGTTTACCGGATGAACATGATCCAGGATCGCGTGATGACTCCGCTGGTCACTCAGATGGCGGTATTTTCGGCGATCGATGCCACCGAACGCGGTTTGGGAGCGTCGACGTTTTCGGTGCGCGGCCATATCGATTTCGATGGAGGGAGCACGCGCGTCGACAACGTTTACAGCGGCGACATCAGCGTCGCGGCGCTGGCCGCACAGGGCGTGGCGAGCCCCCTGGGCTTCGCGCTTGGGAGCGGTTTCGATGCGCTCAAACTCAAAGATATGGCGATCGAGATCTCGCCCGTGGATCGCCACAGCCAATTGCAAATCGCCCAGGTGGTTGCGCCTCGCCAGGTACGTCCCGGGCAGGACGCCGAACTGGTAGTCACTCTGGCGGGGGACAACGGATTCGAGACGCAGAAAAAGGTGACCTACCACGTCCCGGTCGGTGCGCCGCCGGGCCCGCTCTATTTTACGGCCGGGGATGCCACCGTCACGAATCTGGTCGAATTTCAGTCGGCCATTGGCGCACCACTCCACTCACCCGGGCAGGTGCTGGAACTGCTCAACAGCTTGCGCACCAACACCAAAGCCTACGTGCGGGTATGGCGAAACGATGCCTCCTTCACCGTCGATGGGCGCGATCTTCCCAATCCGCCGCCTTCGCTGGCGCTCATTCTCACCCATGAACAGGCCGGCCCGGCGGGTTTGATGAACCTGCGCGGCTCGAAAGTGGCTGAAATCGAAATTCCCGCGGATGGAAACGTGGTCACGGGATCCAAAACTGTTCAGGTCGAGGTGAAGGAGTGAAGACGCTGGCGCTCGCGATATTGTGCGCCGCGCTCTCCCCGGCCGCCACGACAACCACCTGGGAGATGAACGGCTACCAAGACTTCCTCCGAGGCCGATTGAACGGATTGTCCCTCACGCGCGACGGGCGCTTGCAACTCGGGCCGAAGGTCGACACGCTTTTTTCCTCAGACCAGCCCGAAATCTGGAGCGTGGCGCAGGCATCGGATGGCAGCCTGTATTTAGGGACCGGTCATCGCGGCCGGCTCTATAAGATCGATCCTTCGGGCAAAAGCAGCTTGCTGTGGGCCGCGGAGCAGTCCGAAATCTTTGCCGTGACGGTCGATCCGAAGGGCGTCGTTTATGCGGCCACCTCGCCGGACGGGAAGGTGTACCGGGTGGAGAACGGCCACGCGACCGAATACTATTCACCCGGCGCGCGCTATATCTGGGCGCTCAAATTTTCCGCGGATGGCGCTCTATTCGTCGCCACCGGTGACCAGGGAAAGATCTTTCGCGTAACGTCGGCGGGGCACGGCGATGTTTACTACGAAACAGGCCAGTCCCACGTGACTTGTCTCGCCTTAGATCGTGAAGGGCGTTTGCTGGCCGGCAGCGAACCTAACGGAATCCTGTATCGCATCACGGCCCAGAACAAGGCGTTCGTCCTGTACGGCGCAAATCTACCGGAGATTCGAGCGATTGTTCCGGGCGCGGATGGCACGATCTATGCAGCAGCCCTCGGGGGCAGCGTAACGCGTCGTGCCGGCGCCGCCGCGAACGCGGCTGCGGGTGCAAATGCTGGAGCTGTGACCGCGCCCGCCATGAGCATAACAGTCACCGATTCGCAGGCTGGGCTGAATCCGGCTCCGGAGCCCCCCAAGCCCGTCCCCACTGCCACGCTGCAATCCTCGCCTTCGACAGGCGCGAGCGCCGTCGTCGATACCACCGGCGTGGAACGTTCCGCCCTCTACAAAATCAATCCCGATAATACGGTGGAGACGCTGTGGAGCTCCAAGGAAGAGAACGCGTATGACCTGGTGCTCTCCTCGGGCGACGTTCTATTCATCACCGATACTCAAGGGCGGATCTACCGGCTCGACCGGGAGCACAAGGCCACGCTCCTCGCGCAGGCGAACGAGGGCGAAGCCACTCGCCTCCTCGAGTCGAAGAACGGCCTGATGGCGGCGACGGGAAATCTCGGGAAAATTCTGACGCTCGGTTCGACAACGGCTTCGAGCGGTTGGTTCGAATCGCCAATTCATGATTCAGGAACCGTTGCCCGCTGGGGCCGTTTGATCTGGCGCGGCGACACGCGCGGAATCGCGTTTCGAACCCGCACCGGTAATTCAGCCCGCCCGGACGCGACTTGGAGCGAATGGTCCGAGTCGATCACCGATCTGGCACGGTCCAACATCAGCAGTCCGAATGCCCGGTACATTCAATGGAAGCTCGAACTGACCGGTGGCACGGGCGTTGACAGCGTAACGATCGCGTATTTGCCGCAAAATACACCGCCAGTAGTTCGCAGCATCAACGTCAGTACGCAAGCGTCGGCGGCGAAAACCTCCACTGCGGCGTCCGGCGCGGCCACTGCCAGCTACACCGTTAACGTTACAGACTCAGGCGATGCGGCGCAGCCCGCAGGCACTCCGTCTCAAACCCTGTCGCGCATCGCCGGTCAACAGATTCAAATCTCCTGGCAAGCCGACGATCCGGATGGCGACCGTTTGATTTACAGCCTCTACTTCCGGGGCGAAGACGAACACGAGTGGAAGTTGCTGCGCGCCAATATGAGTGAGAACACCTACCTGCTCGACGCGGACGTGCTGGCGGATGGGCGCTATTTCTTCAAAGTGATCGCGTCGGACCGGCCTTCCAACGCGGCATCGTCGGCGCGTGAGGCGGACCTGGTGAGCGCGCCGGTGCTGATCGATAACACTCCCCCGGTGGTCACCGCGTCGGCTCCGAGACGCAACGGGACGGCGCTCGATATCGACGTCGACGCGGAGGATCGAGGCTCCGTCTTGCGCCGCTGCGAAATTTCCGTGGACGCGGGTCCATGGTCGCCGGTGGAGGCGGCCGATGGTGTGACCGACTCGGCGCGGGAGCGTTTCCCCGTGCACTTGGAGAATTTTCCACCTGGGGAACATCTCATTTCGATCCGGGTGTACGACGCAGCGGGCAACGCCGGGCTGACCAAAGTGGTCGTGCGGTAAGGCAATTTTGGCCGCGGATGAACGCCGATAAACGCGGATTAAAAAGAGTTGGTTTATTGGCGTTCATCAGCGTTCATCCGCGGCAAGGATGTGTTGGTCTTACTTCTGCGAGGTCATCCAGAGGAACATCTGGGCGAACGCGAGACCCGTGATTCCCAGCGCTAGCCCCGCCGCGATTTGCCAGATCCGCTCTTTCGCCGCGGAATAACCCGGTGTGCCGCAAATGTACGCGATGACGAACCCGCCCGCCAGCCCGCCTATGTGTGCCGCGTTATCGGTGGCGAAGATGGGAAGTAAGCCGATCAGAATGATATAGAACACCCAGCGCATGTATACACTGCGCATGGCCGCGCCATAAGAGGAACGGTCCCGTACGCCCACCGCGATCATCGCGCCGATCAGCCCGAGTATTCCCGCCGAAGCGCCGATGGATAAGGCCGGGGACCAATAAGAGCTGGCCAGGAATCCAGTGACAGTCGAGACAAAATACAGAACGATATACCTGGCGGTTCCGTAGTGCTCTTCCACCTGCGCGCCTAGATCGAACAGCACCCAGGAATTCATCAGGATGTGGATCAGTCCGCCGTGCAGGAATCCGGCGGTCACCAGGCGCCACCATTGTCCGGCCCAGATCGCGGCACGATATTTCGCGCCAAAGTCAAACAGCGTCGCGGAGTCGATATCCATGCCGGTCCCGCTGCCCGACTGGTAACTGTGCACGACGGTGGCGAGGTAGAGCCCGGTGTTGATCAGCAGGATCATCATCGTGGTGAACCGCGCATGGGGGATCAACCCGCCCAAGGCTCCGGCCGGGTTAAGCCGCACCGCGGCTTTGGGGCCGACCTCGACTTGACAGTAGGGGCAAATCTTGTCGTCTGTAGTGATGAATGCCCGGCAATTCGGGCACATGCGGCGTTTTTCCACTTGCTTCATTGTAGCCTTGCGCCTGTTCTCCCCCCTCTCCGCCCCCAGCTGTCCTGCGCGATACTAGTAGGTTCGGATGTTGAAGACCAAGCAACAGCTTCGCGAAGACATCGTCCAGGTCGGCCGTATGATGTTCGACAAAGGATGGATTGCCGCGAATGACGGCAACATCACGATCCGTGTGGATGATGACCGCCTCCTGGCCACCCCCACGGGCGTATGTAAGGGCCGGATGCAGCCTGAGGACTTGCTGCTGTGCAATCTTCTCGGGGAAAAGCTCTGTGGCGATCGGGATTGCACCACTGAGCTGGCGATGCACCTCACCATCTACGGGATGCGGCCTGATATTCGCGCCGTCGTCCACGCGCATCCGCCCGTGGCTACCGGATTCGCGGTGGCCGGGCGCGCCCTCAATCTCGCGCTGCTTCCTGAGGTGGTGATCAGTCTCGGCTCAGTCCCGCTTGCCGATTACGGATTGCCGGGGACTTCGGCGCTCACCGAGGGCATGCTTCCTTACATCCCGAAATATGACGCTTTGTTGATGGCCAACCACGGGGCGGTCAGCTATGGCGAGGATGTCTTCCAGGCATACTTCCGGATGGAAATGGTGGAACACTTCGCCAGGATCACTTTAGTCGCGGAACTGCTCGGTGGTCCGAAAGTCCTGCCCCGCGTTGAGATCAAGAAATTATTCGAGGCCCGCGAACGCTACAAGGTGAAATTGCGCAATCATTTCGAGCCCGGCTGTCCCATGGCCGCCGAAGATATGCCCGAGGCCAGCGAGAAGATCGAGGTTACGCGCGAGCAACTTTTAGCGATTATCGACGAAGCGTTGAAAGTCCGCGGCGTTTTTTGATTTACATCAGTACCACGTCGATATTTCCGGTTCGTCGCAGTACATTGACTGTGACGTCGTGCTCATGCCGCACCACCAGAAGATCCACGCTCGCGCCGCTTACGGTCAGATTCGTGATTCTAGCCCGGTTCAGGAACGGCGGCAGGGAGGGACGAACCAAAGAGATTCTGGACTCGAGTGCGTTGATTCTCAGGCCCAGGGATGCCTGGAACATCAGGAACACCGACGCCGCCGACCAGGCTTGCGGAGCGCAGGCGACCGGGTACAAGACCGGTCCCTGGCCTTCATCCCGCGGGAATCCGCAAAACAGTTCGGGTATGCGATGCAGATCGAAGTACGTGGCGGCGTCGAACAGGGCCGTGAATACTCGTGAGGCTTCGCTGGCCATGCCGTAGCGCGCCAGGCCGGACGCGATCAAGGCGTTGTCGTGCGGCCATACGGTGCCGACGTGGTACCCCATTGGGTTGTAGCGCGGCTCGCCCGTAGCGAGCGTGCGGATTCCCCATCCGGAGAATGAGTCGGCTTGGAGCAGCGTTCGTCCCACTTTCACGGCGTGATCGTCCGTGCCGATTCCGGAAAACAGACACTGACCCGCATTCGAACTACGCACCCGGCATGGTTGTTTGTCGCCGTCCAGCGCCAAGGCGTAGGTTGATAACTCATCGCACCAAAAGGAATCTTCGAAGCGATCTCTCAGCGCATCAGCGTGGGAGGCGAGCTGGGCTGCTCGCTCGGGCAGGGAGAGCGCCATTGCCAGTGCTGCGCCGGCCCTCCATGCCGCATGAGCGTAGCCCTGGACCTCGCACATTGCGATCGGCCCGCGCGCGAGCGTGCCGTCTGCATGAAACACGGCATCGTCGGAATCCTTCCAGCCTTGGTGGAACAATCCGTTGCCCGAGTGGCGGTCGTATTCGATGAATCCGTCTCCATCGCAGTCTCCGTAGCGATCCATCCACAGCAGAGCGGCTTCGATGTTCGGCCAAATGTCTTCGATCAGCGCGCGGTCGCCAGTGCGCTCATAATAGGCGCCCGCCAGCACCACGAACAGTGGAGTGGCGTCCACGCCGCCGTAGTAGCGCGCAAAGGGCATTTCTTTCAGCGCCGCCATCTCTCCCTTGCGGGTTTCATGCAGGATCTTCCCCGGCTCTGCATCCTGCTCCGGAATTACGCCAGTGGCTTGCGTCCAAGCCAGGTATCCCAACACGCCCCGGGCCAGACTCGGATTCAGCCAGAGGCACTCTAGCGCGGTGATGATGCCATCGCGCCCGAAAGGAGTGTTGAACCACGGCACTCCGGCGTAAGGGTACAGGCCCGTAGGCAGGACGGTGGTCATCATGTGCAGGTCGGAGGTGGCGCGCCTGACCAAAGCATCGAACTGCCCGTTCCCCGTCTCAATTCCGGAGAACTGTGCTATTTGAGAATCCAGTTGCGCTCTGGCCTCGGCTCGCGCGTGTTCGAACACCAGAAGCCGCTGGCGGGCCGCCTCTCGCTCGCATCCGACGGTGACGTAGAACAAGGCCGCCTGTCTTGGCGCCAGCGCGACCTCGAAGACCGCAAGGTCCGCGGACAGGCTGTGCGGCCGGGGAGTGAATTGCAGCAGCGTACGGCGGACAATCCCGTCGAGACCGCGATAAGCCAGCGTGACTTCACGATCACTCCATTCAGGCTCGAGATCCTGGCCGCGCGCCTTTCTCTTGAGGCCTCGCACTTCATAGATGTCGGCGAAGTCTGCCGCGAAGTGCAGTCCAATGGTAGCGTTAACCGGCTGCATTCCATGGTTCTCGATGCGCAGTTCCTGATACAGCGTGCCCATCCAGAGAAACTTGCGCCACGCCAGATGCAACGCGCCCATCGGCAGATAGACCCGGCCTTCGCGCGACAAATCGGGATTGGTTAGGGCCACCGAGAGCTGGTCGTTGTCGTCGCGGACCGTGGAGCTCAGCAGAAACGGACGGGCGTCCTCCAGCTCCAGTTGAAATCGCGATAGAAACCGCGTGCCGTCGTGGTACAGTCCGCCTTGTCCAGTTTGGCTGGGCCGGATATCGCCATACTGATCGAAGAGCCCGAACGTGTCGCCGTGCTTCAGTACCCGGATGCGCTCATCGGTGAGGCTGGAATCGGCCAGGACGTGATGCGCATCGCTTGACCGGACGGGCGTTTGCGTTGAACGGGAGTTTTCCATCAGGCAGGCACGACGACCGCGGATTCGCCCCGCTCGATCGGAATGTAAGGATGACGCACGAGCCGTTGATAGACTCTTTCATAGTTGGACGCCATGCAGGCGGCATCAAAGCGGCTTTCAAAAGATGCGCGGCACGCGGCGCGGCTGAGATGTCCGGCGTTTGCAACCGCCTGCACGGCATCGTCGAGGTTGTCAACAATGAAACCGGTCCTGCCGTCCTCGATGATCTCCGGCACCGAGCCGTTCCGCCATGCGATCACCGGCGTCCCGCATGCCAGCGCCTCAATCATGACCAGTCCGAATGGCTCCGGCCAGTCGATTGGGAATAGGAGGGCGTAGGCGTTGCCGATCAGCTCATCTTTGTCCTTGCCGCCGACCTCCCCGACAAATTCCACGCAGGATTGTGAGGTACGCAGAAGCGGCTCAATGTCGCTCTGATAGTAACCACGGTCCTCATCGTAGATCTTGGCGGCAACCTTCAACTTCCGCCCCGAACGGCGGGCGATTTCGATCGCGCGATCCAGCCGCTTCTCGGGCGAAATGCGACCAATGAACAACAGATAGTCTCCGGGATCGTTCCGAAAAGTATGCAGTCCCGTGGGCAAGCCGTGGTACACGGTCGCTTGCCAGTTCGCCCAGGGAATCGGACTGCGCTGGTCGTCGGAAATGGACACCAGCGGAACTTCCGGGTAGGTCTGAAAGAGCGGCATGAGGTCATGCCGGCGAACCATGCCGTGCAACGTCGTTACCGTTGGCGCCCGATGATAGCGAAGGAAAGGAAAGTGGACGTAGTCCCAATGAAAATGCATCACGTCGAAATGGCGCGCCTCCCGGAACACCAGGTCCATTAACCGTACCTGGTGAGGCAGCGTTTCACGGCACTCCGGGTCGCGCCACAGCGCGCGCTCGCAGCCCGGCACTAACGTTGCGCTGGTAACCGAATCGCCGCTGGCAAACAGCGTAACGTCGTGACCCTGCCGGACCAGCTCTTCGGTCAGGTAGCTGACCACCCGCTCCGTGCCGCCATACAACCGCGGCGGGACACTTTCGAATAAAGGGGCAACCTGTGCGATTCGCCTAGGAATTACTTCCTTTGATTGGCCACCACAGTTTCGGTCAGGCCATTCCGCCGCTTCTGAAAATATGCAATCTCCACCAGCGTGGGCCAAAGCTGGACGGAAGCCTTGATCACTCCCACCACGTCGTCGACAATCCGCAGCAGGTTCTGTTGAAAGAAATCGGGTTCGAAGCTGTAGAACACCTTGTCCAGGTTGGCGGCGAAAAGCCTGAGCGCCTGCGCACGTTCCGGGTTGGTAGTGTTGGCCGCGGCCGCGAGCGCACGCCGGTGCAGCGCCGAGATCTTTTCCAGGATTTCGCAGGCATCCGCTCCGGTGACCTCGCCGTCATAGTCGAACTCAATGCTCAGCGCGTCCATATGGCTTACCGTGGCCTTGATTTTGCGCTTCAGCAGATTGAAGACCTCTTCGTTGAAGATCTCGGCTGCGGACGGATTGCGCATATAGTTGCTCTTGATGTGATTCTGCGCGGCATCCACGTGCGCGGCCACGATACCCTCCTGTTGGATCCATAGCCGGTAAATGTAATCCTCGAAACGCAGGCGGGTGGGGAAGAACGGGGGCAGCCCGAACGTGTTGTCGTAGCCGGCCACGCCGCAGTCCATCCGCCAGTTCCGTTTGGTTACCGCGGGACGGAAATTGACCAGCACGTACTTTTCGTTCAAATCGTCCAGATTGGTTTGGTCTTCGTCCTCGAGGAACATATCCACAAAGTCGACGGCGTCGATATCATTCGTACCTGAGCGAAAGGTCTGCGCGATCTTCACCACGGAACTGTCCGCTATCGCGCCCGGTTCGAGCGTGAGCGAGTTCTCACGAGACAATCCTTTGGTCGCGTTGGTTTCCAGCTCCATGGCACTGTCGATCAGCAATTCGCCGCGGTCGTAGTTCTCTGGAATCTCACTTACCGGCTTGCCCAACACGTCCAGGAACGCGGCTACGATGTCGAATGATTTTCGGGTGTAGCCATTCTCGTTCGCCTTGTGCAGCCTTCCACGGCAAACCTCTTCAGCCGCCAACGACTCCGGACTATCCTCGATCAGCGAGTAAGGCCGCATGTCGTCATCGGAACTCACCATCAGTTCGCCAAGCGTATACATCAGGGTGAAATTTCGATTGCCGCCGTAGCTGGGCCGGAACAGGTTCCTCACCAGGCCTTCGAGGCGCTTGTCCCGGAGCCTTGAGTTCAGATAGGCGATGAACTGCTCCTTCTCTCGGGGACCGACGTAGTGCAACTCCTGATGAGTGCGTATCTGTTCCAGGAGTGGGTAGTACTTCTGCTGGTTGGTCGGCGTGGAATCGTCAAACACGACGATCCGCACGGCGTGGCCGTTTCGCCAGAAGTGCTCGTCGTACTGCTCGATAGTTTCGCCCACTTCACGCAATCGGTGCGTGGGAATAACGAACGATAGTTCTTTTTCGCGCATAAATGGTTTGAATGTTGTTCGGGATTGGGCGCGCGGAACGCGCGTCGTGTGTAAACGGTGTGGATCAGATATTAGAAGCCCGGTCACGGTGTGGCCGGGCTTTCGTTCCGCAATCATGGCGGGTGCCCAATCTCAGGCTAAGCCACGAGTCATGAAGAAGTCATAGAGAAGGGATAAAGATTTCGCAACCGCCGGACGTGTGATTTGGCAGGGCGTATATGCTTGAAAATACTGATAATGTCCGTGTCCTCCGCCACGACCATGGTATCGAGTATCATGAACTCTTCATGTCCAAAAGGTCGGAGGACGAATGGGTGAAGCTGTGGGAATGATCGAGACCCGTGGTTTGGTCGCGATGATCGAAGCCTCGGACGCGATGGCAAAGGCTGCCAACGTTCGTCTAGTTGGATGGGAGAAGATCGGGTCCGGTTACGTGACGGCTCTCGTCCGCGGCGACGTTGCTGCCGTGCGTGCCGCTACTGAAGCGGGCGCCGCTGCGGCGCGCCGGGTGGGAGAGCTGATTGCCGTCCACGTCATTCCGCAGCCGCATGCCAGCCTTGAAGACATCCTGCCGATCGGCAAGGCGTCGAAATAGTCAACGATTGATATGGCCGTGATAGGTGTGATCGATCGAGTCTGTTTCCCGGCTACGTCTGCGCCGGAGCGTCCGCAACAGGAATAGGTAGGTGGCGAGAACGCCGCCAGCAATCAGCTTCGCAATTTCCACGCCGGCGTAGACCTGCTGTAGAGCCCACATTCGCGCCATAGGCCCCACGGCTGCGTTTCCGGGTGGGAAGTCCGTTTCCGGCCCGCGAAAGGCGAGTTCGGGAGTAATCGTGAAATACTGGAATAGCAGCAAGCCCAGCATCAGGGCGCATAGTAACAACGGCAGCAACCGCCGCTGCGTCGCGAAGAATAAACACAACCCCACCGCCAGCCCCAATGGGATCTGGACCATTTCCCAGACCGACGAATAATGTCGATTCTGCTGCGCCGCCAGATAGCGCAGGAGCAGTTGCGCGGGATCGTGCCCGAGCGTCTGGATCATTTTCTCGGCGGGCGCTGGTGGTGCATTCATGACCAAGGCGGGGGACCGAAGATTCTGAATCTCGATCACTCCCATGAACAGACACCCGCCCATCCAGGCGCCGAGCAGGAAAGTAGCGATACGGCGGGTGTGCACTTATTTAATATCCGGCCAAGGGCTTTCGCATCAGCCAGCCTACCTCGGAACTCAGCTTTAGCATTTGCGAAGCCTCCGTCAGCTCAAAGCTTATCTCAACGGACGACACCCAAAAAACGAGAAGGGGAACGTTGCCGCTCCCCTTCGCCGCGTCGTTCATGTTTAACACTAGGATCGTGACTTCTTGGTCCCCTTCGAATCGGGAGCCTTCATTCTAACATCCGGAAACCGAGCTATCATGCCTCAGGTGGTTCACTATCGTGAAATTCGGCCGTCTGTCCGGCTCCGGCCGTTCATCGATAGCTTTTGGACTCTGCAGCACGATGGCGAGGACGCCGCGCCGCAACGCGCGGTCCCGGATGGTCATCCGGAACTGATTCTCAACTTTGAAGGTCCCCTGCTGATGAGGTCCAATGGCCCAGCTAAGAGACTGGGGATTCGATTTCATCCGCACGGAGCTGCGAGGATGCTTGCCCATCCGATGCACGAACTGAGCGGCCGGTTCACGCCGGTGGAAGATCTCTCGCCGGCGCTTTCGCGAAACCTCGATCGCGCTCTTGAGTCGGCGGAACCGATAACCGCTGTCGAAGCTGCGCTCTTGTCTACCGAAAATACTTCCGCGAATGGCGATCTCATTGTGGCGCAGGCCGTTCGCCGGATTATACTCGATCAGGGCGCCTCGGATCTCGCCGCACTCGCGCGGGATCTTGGTGTAAGTGTCCGGCAACTGGAGCGGCGCTTCCAGGCCGGTGTGGGTCTCCCGCCGAAGCTCTTCTGTCGCATGCAGCGTTTTAACAACGTCTTTCGCGTCCTCGGGCAGGAATCGTGCAACTGGGTTGACACGGCTGTTGCCTGCGGCTACTACGACCAAGCTCATCTCATTCGTGACTGCAAGAGTCTTTCCGGCAATACGCCCGCGATTTTGCTGGCGGAGGATGCGGACTTGGCGCGTCACTTCCTGCTGCGATTCGGCGTGTCGCATTCTTACAAGACGGTCAGACGCGGTTCGGTGTAAGGTCGAAGAAGACGTTTAGCAACATGCTGCTGATCCTGGGGAGTATTGCGATTGCCGCTGGCCAATCGGAATCCAAGGCGATCCTGATCAACCCGGATACCGCCAAATGGACGCATGAAAAGGGAGATCCTGCCGGGTCCGAGTCAGTCATGCTTCGCGACGATCCAGCGACGGGCGGTATGGAACTGTTGGTGCGATTTCCCGCCGGCCACGTAATCGCGCCGCACTGGCACGAGTCGAATGAGCGCATCATTGTACTGGAGGGCCAAATGACTCTTAGAATAGTCAAGATAGTGGGCCCACTCTTCTCAACGCTGGCGGGTTCGCGTTCTTGCCTGCTCACGAGGTCCAGCGGCTGTCCTGTAGTTCAAGCACCCGCTGCACTTTCTATCTTTCCTGGGACGGCAAACCCCAGTCCCACGCGGCGAAATAGGCCTTACTTAGGAAGCTCGATCCACCCCTGCGTGGGCACCGTTTCGACCGGCAGTCCGTCGCGGCTCAGCGTGACGCGGAAACGGTTACTCTTTCGCGGCGCGCGCATTTCGACAATGCGTCCGGTCGCAACTTCCGCCTCCGCAGGCCCGTTGTCGAATTCGATCCCAACTTCCCCGTGGACGGTATCCAGACGAACGTAGAGAAACTGATCGTCCGTCCCGTAGCGGATCTCATGCACCGGAGCTTCGCCGCCATGCATCGCGCCGGAGCGCAGATCCGGCCGATAGACTCCGGCTCCCAGCCACTCGAAATACGACGTGACCTCGCCATCGAGCGTGGGGTGAATGGAATTCGACGGCGGCTCGTTCGATTCCCCCGGCTGCACCTTGAGAATAGAGCGCGAGAGCTCCGCCGGCGGTTCCTGCCCAAGCGCGCGATACACATTCGATAAGTGGTCGCGATAGAGCTGATCGAATTCAGGACGATTGTCCGAGCTGTGTTCCGGCCCGTACCACCAGCACCAGTCGCTGCCCTCCGCGATCAAAAGTTCTTCGTAAGCGAGGCGGCGCATCTCATCGGGCACGTCTTGTGCGGCATCGTACGCCCTGCGAGCGGCTAGCAAATACTCCCAAGCCAGGTCATCTTCCTCCGCTCCGATCCAGATGTCGAAATTTGCGTTAATCCAGGAACCGGGAAAGATTTGATCCAGCGTCTGCGGTTCGAACCGTTCGAGGGCTTCGGAAACGGTGAGGGCTTGCAAGTTCGGATCCTCTGAAATGCGCTGGTACAGCGCGCGCAGGAACGGTCGTCCGTTCTGCTGGTACCACTCCCAGGCGTTTTCCCCGTCAAGGATGATCGGAACCAGGGCGTCGCGTCCGGCGGCATTGTGGCGGATCTTACCCAGAAAATCGTCCGCCGCTTCTGCTGGTCCCATGCGCGAGTAAACGAAGCCGATCAAATCGCTGAGGTAATGATCACGGAACAACAGCCGGATCTCGCGCCCATCCTGGCGCCACAAATAGGGCCGGTAAGTCACATCGACTCCTGCCTCGCGGCCGAGCGTCCGAGCCAGAACGCCGTTGTCGCTCGCCGCCCACTTGAAGCCGCACTCGGAAGCCAAGGCCAACGCTTCATCGGACACTGAACCTTCCGAAGGCCACAAGCCTTCCGGCGCGACGCCAAGCTTCTCCTTCATAAAGGAGCGTGCGCGGCAAAGCTGCTCCCGTGCGTCTTGCGGATAGCGGAATCGCGATGGCAGAACCACCCCGGGATGAGCCACCGCCGCGATGTCCGAATCGCAGATCAGCGGCAGGATCGGATGGTACATCGGAGTGGCCGAAATTTCGATCTGCCCGCGCGCGGAAAACTCGCGGTACACGGGGATCACGCGCCCGAGCGCCTCGCGTTGTTTGCGTGCCATCAAGGTTTGGTCTTCCCAGGAATAATCCCGGCCCTTACGCACCAGTTCGCCCAATTCAGAATCGGTAGCCAGCACGTCTTCGTCGAACCAAACGAGCTGGCTGAGAATCTGCAAGTCACGCAGATCCTGCATCGAAAGCCTGTCATGCCTCTCGTACAGCTCCCGGTAGCGTGGGTAGCGGTAGATCATGTGTTCCACATTGGATTGGAACAAATACTTCATCGCGAAATTCCGCTGCGATTCGGTCAGATCTTCAGCTCGAGTAACCGCGCAATCGAGGAACGGATCGGACGCGACGCCCGAGGCGTATTCCTCGATCTGGACCAGCATCGACGGAACCAGGTTGAACGTCTGGTGTACTTCAGGAAACTCTTGAAGGATCTGCACCATTCCGGCGTAATCCTTGAGGGCGTGTAGACGCGTCCAAGGAAGCCGGTACTCGCCGGTCCACAAATCCTTGTAGAACGGCTGGTGCATGTGCCATAGAAAACAGAGAGTCGTCATTCAGTAGGATCAGCCTCCAGGCCCGATGGCGCAAGCCTGACGGCAAACACCTACTGCCTGGAAAAGTAACTCCGGACGGGCGGCGGCGGCTCGGTTCCTTTGATCGCTGTCCAAAGGATATCATTCAGCTCGTCATCGTCGATACGGTCGGCATCGCTGAAGTCCATTTGACGCGAGAGAGCCGCGGTAGCGGTTCCAGCGGCATTCCGGTCCGTGAGCGAGATTCGCGGCTTCTCCGCGACATACGGAGCGGTATTGGGGCTGGACGCGAAGGCCGCGGCGATGGGCCGGGCTCCGGCGTCGAAGTGCGTCAAGGGCCGCATCCCGAGAATCAGCTCCATCGTGCGCAAAACCGATGATTGGTTGTACATGCTACTGTCGATGATTCCACGCCGCGTATAGGGCGACACCACCAGCAGCGGAGACCGGTGCGAGTCCACATGATCGGGGCCGTTTTGGGCGTCGTCCTCGATGACGAAAATTGCCGTCTTCGCCCAGAACCGGCTGTTCGAAACTCCTTCCACCAGCATGCCCACCGCCTGATCGTTGTCGGCAAACAGGCTGAGCGGCGTGAGCTTGCCCGGCGTGGTTCCGTTGGTATGGTCGTTTCCAAGCCGCACCAGCATCAGGCGGGGCATCGTTCCACTGGCCTCGAATTGCTTCAGATCGTCCAGGAAAACCTTCGCCCGCTCCACATCTGGATAATCCAGATCGAACGACCGGTATCTCATGTTGGTCACAGGCTTGAGCGCCGGGTCATTGACCTTCTCGATCTGGATGCCGTCGGGGCCGGCCTGTTTCTTGTTCACCACCCAATATCCGTAGTTGCGCACCGAGAGCCCTGCGGAAAGCGCATTGGTCCAAAAGTAGCCCGCGGGTGGAGAGTTTGCGGGCTCGCCGCCTTCGTAATCGTCGTTGTCCTTAGTGTTGCGGCGCTTGGCATAACTGTTGGGCCATAGCTTCTGTACGAAATCGGGAGCGATTCCGGCGATGGCCCAATTGTGGCCGTCCGCGCTCACGTCTGCGTTTACATAAAAGTTGTCAAACAGGACGAATTCGCGGGCCAGCTTGTAATGGTTCGGCGCGGCCGATTCGTCGAACAGCGTGAGCGAGGGATCGCTGTTGCCTTTGCCGATCTTGCCGAACACCTGATCGTACGTCCGATTTTCCTTTACGATGTAGATCACGTGCTCGATAGGCGATGGCCTGCCGGGCTTCGAATAAATCACGCTGTCATTAGGCAGGCTGCTGACGTCGAGATCGCTGTCTTTATATCGCATCAGACTGCGCGTCATTTTCGTATGCTCGTCGATCGCTTCATCGCTCAGCGGCTCGAAGACGGACATGGTTCCAGTTTGCAGAGTGCCAACATATTCGCGGCGGTCATCCCCCGCGTGGACATTGGCGACCACCTTGGGTCCGGGATACCCAGGGTTGGGATAGCTGGCAAGCCCGCGCCCGTTGAGTACCAGGACGCGCCCATCGGGAAGCATTCGCGACGCCGTCGGGTACCAGCCAGTCGGCAGAAAACCGGCGACCCGGCTGCGCGCCTCTGAAATATCAGCCACGGCGACCGCATTCGCGTCCGAGCACGTCACGAAGAGCTTGGTCTGATCCGTACTGAGCGCCACCGCGCTTGGGGTCATACCGACCGGCTGGCGCGGCGTGAGCGCGACGTTAATCGTCTCGATCGCCTTCATCGCTTTCGAATCGTTGACGCCGACCACAAACACGTTGTTCGTATTTGCCGCCGCAACGAACAGACGATAACGGGGCGCGTCATCGTCATCCGGCAGCTTGCGATTGCTCAGCACCATGTCGGTGGTGTGGGGCCCAAGCCTGACCAGCCCGAGCTGCGTTCCGTTTCCCGCGTCGTGTTGATACACCGTTCCATCGGACCAGCTCGTAACGAAGAACGACTTTCCGTCCGGATGCAACAGAATTCGATAGGGACGACGGCCCGTTTTGAATCGCTCGATGACTTTGCCGGATTGTGTATTAATGACCACCACCGCATCGTGGAACAGATCCGCTGCGTAAACCAGGTGACCGTCCGGCGATACGGCGACGTCGCCGATAAAGTCGTATGGCGTGATTTGAGCGGCCGGCGTCACTTCGTCCTCCCTCGACGGTTTGAGCTCTCCCTGGGGCGAGAACGTGAATTCGAAGACGCGGCTGCGCGACCCGCCGCCAACGTATACCGTTTTACCGTTGGGCGAAAACGTGAGACCCAGCCAGCCGTCAGCGACCGGAACCCGTGAGATCTCCTTCAGCGGAGTTACGCTCATCACGCTGATAGAGGGCGGTTTGTAACCCCCATTCAGCACTAGCAGGAACTTGCCATCTGGCGAAAGAGCGGACGACATCGGCAGAGTATCCAAGGGAATCTGCGTGCCCGCAGGATGGATCCGCCACCCCGTCGCCAGCAGAAAACTGCCATCCGGTTGTTTTCCAACTTGCTCGCGCACGGAGGGCTGAGAACTCAGCACTATGGCGCAGAGCATAACAAACAGAAAACTCAGATTTTGTTTCATTCGGAAAACCTCTGTGCGATCGGAAATCGTCGCCCGATCCCGAACGCCTTGGTCGTCACTTTGAGGCCGGGCGCGGCCTGCTGGCGTTTATATTCGTTTCGATCCACCTTGTTTACGATGTTCTGAATCAGATCGAGGGAGAATCCCGTGGCATCCGCGATCTGTTGGGGAGCTTGGTAGTGCTCGATGTAGCCTTCGAGAATCCGGTCGAGGACTGCATAATCGGGGAGAGAATCGGTGTCTTTCTGATCGGGCCGTAACTCGGCGGAGGGCGGCTTGGTGAACACGCTTTCCGGAATCGCATTCCCGTGGCGGCGATTGCCGATACGGGACAGCGCGTACACCATGGTCTTCGGCACGTCGCTGATCACCGCCAGGCCCCCGCACATATCGCCGTACAGGGTGCAGTAGCCGACGGCCAGCTCGCTCTTATTTCCGGTGGTCAGGACCAGAGCGCCGGTCTTGTTCGAGAGAGCCATCAAAGTGACGCCGCGCAGCCTCGATTGCAAATTCTCCTCGGTCACGTCCTGCGGAAGACCACAGAACAATGGCGCCAGCGTCTCCTCAAATCGCTCATACACGCCCGAGATCGAAACGATCTCGAATCGGATGCCCAGTTTCGCGGCCATCTCGCGCGCGTCCCGCACGCTGTGATCGGAGGAATACGGGCCGGGCATCCCCACCCCAGTGACATTCTCTTTTCCTACGGCCTCCACAGCGATCAACGCAGTGAGCGAGGAATCGATTCCGCCGCTCAGTCCGATCAGAACCCGCGAGAAACCACACTTGCGGATGTAGTCGCGCGTGCCGAGGACCAGGGCTTGATACGCGGCATCGCACTCATCCCGGAAATCTTCCCGCCGGTCTCCCGTGCCGGACTCCGTATCCGCCAGTATCAGGTCCTCTTCGAAGGAGCGCGCCGATGCGATCACTTCGCCGGTCTCGCTCATTGCGAAACTCGATCCATCGAACACCAGTTGGTCGTTTCCGCCCACCTGGTTCACGTAAATTACCGGCTTGTGGTAGCGGCGCGCGGCGGCGCGGTAAATGCCGCGGCGGATCTCGCGTTTCCCCATATTGTAAGGAGACGCGTTAATGCAGATCATGATCTCGCCGCCGGCCTCGAACAGCTCCTCCACGGGATCGCGCTGGTAAAGGCGCTGCTTCCAGAGCTGTCGGTCGTTCCAGGCGTCTTCGCAGATGGTCAGCGCAACCTGCTGGCCGGCAATGGTGCACAGGCATTCCTTCTCCGCCGGCCGGAAATAGCGCGCCTCGTCGAACACATCGTAGTTCGGCAGCAGCATCTTCGCCTGACGAAAAACGATGCGGCCGTTTTCAATCACCGCTGCACTGTTCAGAGCGCGTTTGCCGGTTTCCTTCTGGGTTTTACCGACGTATCCACAAACCACGCTTAAAGGAAGGTCGGCCGTCTGATGCGCTAGCCGTTCGAGTTCAAGCTCACTGCGCTCGATGAAGCTCGGCTTCTCGACTAAATCACGCGGAGGATAACCGGTCAGCGAAAGTTCCGGGAAAACGACGACTTCCGCGCCGCGTGCGGCGGCTTCATGAGCCGCTTTGGTCATCCGATCGGCGTTTCCGGTCAGGTCCCCCACGGTGGGGTTGATTTGCCCCAGAGCGATGCGCATGGAACCTCTATTGTAGCCGCCACGCAAACAGACAAGATGTGGAAACTATTTCAGTTCGGTAAATTCGACACCAGGCGGCGGAACGAAGCTGAACATGGACTCAGGGATGGGCGGGTTCCTTTTCTCGTTCTCAAACGTGTACTCGAGCAGCGAGCCGTCCTGATTCTTCACCTTTATGTAGTGGATCACCGAATCGGGCGAGATCAGGAACGTGACTTCGGTATAGGGCATGTTGTCCGACTTGGCTTGAGCGGTGATGAATACGTTGTCGCGATCCGGCGTTGCGGCGAAGCTCCGAAAGTCCTCTTTGAAATTGAGTCGGCCGAGCAGGAAAGCCAGCGGAGCACGCATGTCATCGGTCTCTTTTAACTTCATCTTTTCGGCCCGGTTATCGTCGGGATAGTAAGCATAGATGAACTTGCCGTCGGAGACGAACAGCTTCCCGGCTGGCTGCGTATATTGCCATCGCATCTTACCCGGTTTTCTCAGGAACAGATCACCTCGTTCGCTGCGCTTGCGGCCTTGCAACGTGTTGATTTCGCCGAAGGAGATTTCGAGCGTCTGGATGTGGTTGTAGCGGTCCTCCACTCCTTTGAGGACCTGCGTCACGTTAATGTCCGCCGCCCGAAGCGGCACCAGCGCCGCCAGGAGAAGCAAAGCACATAGCTTGCCGATGATGAACACTAATAAACGCCGATCGAAAACGGAAGTCTTATCGGCGTTCATCAGCGTTAATCCGCGGCTCAAGATCGTTTTGCTCGGTTGTGGCCGCATCCTAAGGAGAAAGGCGCTCCACTTTCCACGATCCATCGCGGCGCCGGCGATAGCGGAGGCGGTCATGCAGGCGATTCTCGACACCTTGCCAGAATTCGATCTCATCGGGACGGACACGAAAACCTCCCCAGAATTTGGGACGCGGCGGATCACCGGCCGGGTACTCGGCGTCGATTTTCGCAAACTTCCGTTCGAGCACGTCCCGCGATTCAATTACAGCACTCTGCCGCGAAATCGAGGCGCCGAAGCGACTACCCAGCGGCCGGCTCGCGAAATATGCATCCGACTCGGCCGCGCTGACTTTGGATACCCGCCCCGTCACTCGCACTTGCCGGCCGAGGGGTGCCCAGAAGAACACCAAAGCGGCCCGCGGATTCGCCGCGATTTCCTGGCCCTTTCGGCTGTCGTAATTCGTGAAAAAAACGAATCCCCGTTTGTCGACGCCCTTAAGGAGCACCATGCGCGCCGAAGGCTTTCCTTCGTACGACGCGGTCGCGAGCGTCATCGCCGTGGGTTCCGGCAGACCGGCCGACTGTGCGGTCCGGAGCCACGCTTGAAATTGCCGGATCGGGTCGCGATCCGCGGTACGTTCGTTGAGGCTGCCGCCGCCCGAGCTCAAGTTCCTAGTGTACGCGCCCGCAAAGTGTACGCGCCCGCAAAGGGCCGGTCGCGGCCCTCGGCTCACGGGAGCAGTCCTATGTGACTGGCCGCGACCCAGGCTCCGTTTTGCGGGCTGAGGGATTGGTTAGGTACCCTGGAATTGCTATGGAAAAAGTTGGGAAATCCGAAGCAGAATGGAAACAGCAGCTCACGCCGGAGCAGTACCACGTCACGCGTGAGAAAGGGACCGAACGAGCTTTCACCGGTGAGTATTGGGACAAGCACGAAGACGGCACCTACCACTGCATTTGCTGCGGCACGGAGCTATTCGGTTCCGATACTAAATTCGACTCGGGCACCGGGTGGCCCAGCTTTTATGCCCCGGCCGACGAGAAGAACTTGCGCACGATAGAGGACAATTCCTACGGCATGCGCCGTGTTGAGGTGGAGTGCGCCAAGTGCGGCGCGCATCTGGGACATGTATTCCCCGACGGTCCGAACCCGACCGGTCTGCGCTACTGCATGAATTCGGCTTCGCTCCAGTTCGAGAAAAAGTAGGTATGCAGTTTTAGCCTATACCGGCCGATGTGACCCTGAGGAGGGAATCTCCTTGGAAACTGTTATGGGTCCACTTCAGCTCATCATCAGCGGCGTCGGATCATTGCTTGTGTACGGCATGATGATCGCTGCCGTCTACAAGCTGTTCCAAATTGCGACCGATCTTACGGAAATAAAGGACGCGCTCCAGGAAATCAAGCGCAATACGCAAGACGCCGCGCCGCCCGGTTGGCCTCCCGCAGCGAAAGAATCCTCGCCGGAAAGCTTGATGCGCGCGCTGGGCTCGGCGTCCGCTGATCCCGCTGAAATCGAATCCTAGCATTAGCTCCGCGTTTTTCAGCCCCTTAGCTGCAGGCAGCCAAAGCAAAGGACTGTGCATCCATGAATTACCCATTGGGGGTGTCGGGGCGTGCGGACGAACGCGCAACAAAGGGTTCTTGTGCCCGATGTGGGGACCGGCCCACTACGACGGCTGGTCTACACGGCTCGAACCGCCGCGCTGACCGGACGCGACCCGACTGGGATCACCGTCAATAAAGACGCAGTCTTGTAGCGATTCGGCTGAATCGATCCGATCCGCAGCACCGCCACGTCGCCGGACTTGCGATTCAGGACCAAAGCGTACTGGTCGTCCGGCGTTACCGTGATGAACCCAGGGTCGCTCCCCACCGCCACCACCGCGATCACTCGCTCCGAGTTGATGTCGAAGATGCTCACGTTTCCGGATTCTGGGCTCGCGATAAACAGGAACGATTGAGACGCCGCCATCGGACCCAGCCCGTGCCCTGCCAGCACGGTCTCGAACACCTCAGGGAGATGACCGGGGAACACGATCACTACCGCGTCCATGCCCTCTCCGGTAATGAATAACTGACCGCCGTCGGGCTTGAAGCACAGATGATCGGGCCGCACGGCGAGCGGTAGATTCGTGATCAGCCGCGCCGAAGCGGCGTCGAATAAGGACAACTGCCGCTGGCCTCGATTCGCCGCAATCAGCGTTTTGTTATTCGAGAGAAAGCGAACGTCCCCAAAGTCGCCATTCACTAGAGGCGCGCTCACACGCCGCGCCGCCAAGTCGATCAAACGAATGCTCGACCCCAGGCTCACCGCGGCAGTCTTGCCGTCCTCGGTGACGGCGAAGTCAATCGGCTCCTCCGGCAGGGGAATACGCCACTCCAATTGAAAGGAATCCAGCGCCAGGCGCAGTAAGGTTCGGGGCTCGCGCGCCAGAACGTACATCGCGCGATCATCGTGCGCCAGGGACATGGATATCGCGGTCGAGGCCAGGGTCAGCTTACGCGAGAAGCTCAACCGGTCCACCTGGATCTCATGGACGGTCCCGGTCTCGGGCGTGAGGGCATAGACGAGCGGCTGTGCCTCGGAGGCAATCACTTCCGAGGGATTGCCCTCCAGCGGAATATGCCGCGCCACGGCCATCACCTGGAGATCGACCGCCGCGACCGCCTGCCCATCCTGGTTGGCGACAAATGCGTAGCCTCGGAATCCAGCGCCTCGCCGGGTTCCGCAAGCGGCGGCGAGGGGAAGAGCAAGCAGGGCGCGCCGCGAAATCACGATCTAGTTTACCCCGCCCGTTTCCGGCTCGGCCCAATTCAGACGTAGTCTATTGAAAATAAAACAGAACGTTGCCCGCACGTTACGCCTATGGTACCTTCAGATGTGACGCTGGGACCTCCCTCCTGGTTCACCGGGTAGAACCTTTTTTTCTTATGAATTTGCGGTCGCTGTTCAGCATTTTTTCATCCGATCTCGCCATCGATCTTGGTACCGCCAACACCCTGGTTTATGCCAAGGGTAAGGGAATTGTCGTAAACGAGCCTTCCATTGTCGCCATCCGCAAGACCACGGGTGAAGTGGAAGCGGTCGGCAAAGAAGCCAAAGAGATGCTCGGGCGGACTCCCGGAAACATCGTCGCGATCCGGCCCATGAAGGATGGCGTCATCGCCGACTTCAAGGTCACCGAGCGCATGCTCAACTATTTCATCCAGAAGGCGCACGGCCGCAAGATGCTGGTGCATCCGCGCATCATCATTGGGGTGCCCAGCGAAATCACGCAGGTGGAAAAGCGCGCTGTCATCGATTCCGCCTATCACGCCAAGGCCAGCGAGGTATATCTGGTAGAGCAGGCCATGGTGGCCGCGATCGGCGCAGGCCTGCCAATCACGGAGCCTTCAGGCAACATGGTAGTTGACATCGGTGGCGGCACTACCGATGTCGCGGTGATTTCGTTGTCCGGGATTGTCTATTCGCGGTCCGTGCGCGTCGCCGGCAACGAGATGGATGACGCCATCATGCAGTACATGAAGCGCAAGTACAACCTGCTGATTGGCGAGACGACGGCGGAAAAAGTGAAGATGGCGATCGGTTCTGCGTACACGCTGGAAAAGCCCCTTACCTTCGAGATCAAAGGGCGTAACCTGATTGAGGGCGTTCCCAAGACCATTACCGTGGACGACAGCGAGATCCGCGAGGCTCTGTCGGATAGCGTGGCGATGATCATGAACGCCATCCGCGTAGCTCTCGAGCGCACGCCTCCGGAACTCTCGGCGGACATCAGCGATCGCGGCATTGTGCTGACCGGCGGCGGCGCGATGCTGAAGAACCTCGATAAACGCATCCGGCAGGAGACCGGTCTGCCGGTGTCCATTGCCGAAGATCCGCTGGCATCGGTCGTGCTGGGGACCGGAAAAATGCTGACGGAGTTCAAACTACTGAGACGAATCGCGATCGAATAAGACCACTGTGGTATGGAGTTTCTCCTAAACCGTTTCCGGAATCTGACCGTCCTGCTGCTGGCGATCCTGGCGCAACTGGTTCTGCTCGCGTATCAAGTCAAGAGCAACCAGGAAGTGCGCCTGATTCGGGTGTGGGCGGTTACCGCGGTTACTCCACTGGCGCGCGCCATCGAAATCGGCCGTAGCAGCGTCTCGCGATTTTTTAGCGATTACTTCGTGCTGCTGGACGTGCGCGAAGAGAATAAGCGGCTCAAAGCCGAGATCGACCGCGTCCAGATGGATAACCAATTTCTGCGGACCCAGCTTTCCACCGCCGATCGCGCCCGCTCGCTCGCGATTTTCCAGGCCCAATCCCCTTCGAAAACCATCGCCGCCCACATCATCGGCAACACGACGGATCAAGGCGCCAAGGCTGTGATGGTCGATCGCGGCAGCAATAGCGGCATTGAGCGAGGCATGGCCGTCATTACTCCGGACGGAATCGTCGGCAAGGTGAGCAGCGTGTATCCGCTCTCGTCGTTTGTGTTGCTGATTACGGATCCAACGTTCGCCGCCGGAGTCATCTCGCAGAAGAACCGCGTGCACGGGACCTTGAGAGGGCAGGGCAACAGCACCGTGATCGTGGACTACGTCCAGAACGAAGAGAAAGTGGAGCAAGGCGAATGGTTCTACACTTCGGGCGACGACCGTATCTTTCCCAAGGGCCTTCCAGCCGGCGAGGCGACGGTGGTGCGCGCGGGCAAGACCCATAAAGAAATCTACGTGACGCCCAGCGGATTTCAAAACGGCTTTCCGGAGGAGGTGCTGATCATCGTGGAAGGTGTGCACGCGCCGATTCCCAGCGGTCCGGCCGGGAATCAGCCGGTGTATTTGCTCGCACCCCCGCCGGCGGACGGCGAGACGCCCGCGCCCAGCCTGCCTTCGAAAAATGGCCTGACCACTGACGCGGACCGCCTGCTCGATCGCTATCGCAAGATTGGTGAGGCGCAGAACCACGTGTACGGGGAGCGTGGAAGCGGCGCTCCGAATTACAACGCGACAGACGACTCCGCGGTTCGCAGAGCGCCCGAGGAGAATCCGCCTGATAACGCTTCGTCGGCCACGCCTCAGAGATGACCGAGTTCTCTCCGGACTTCAAAGAGCCATCGACCCAGATCCTACTTTCGAAGTTCAAGTTCGTCTCGATCATCGGGATTTCTCTGGCCGCCATTTTGTTCCAGGTCTACGTTCCCCGGTTTATCACCCAACTCTCTTACCTGGAACTGCCTCTGCTGGTAACGGTCTATTTCTCCTTGATGCGGAGATCGCCGGTGGCCGGGGTCCTGTTCGGCGCAGGCATCGGGCTAGCTCAGGATTCGCTCTCCGATCATCATCTGGGCATGTTCGGCATCGTCAAAACACTGGTCGGCTATTTCGCCGCATCGGTGAGCCAGCGCTTCGACGTGGAGAATTCAGCCATCCGGTTCGTGCTGGGCTTTTTCTTTTTTTTCTTCCATCAGTTTTTTTATTGGGTGCTGTCGCGGGCGCTGCTGGGCCAGACGCTGACTTTCGATTTGCCGCAGACCCTGGTTCTGGCCATCTTGAATGCGGTGGTCGCGGTACCGCTGTTTCTGTTATTGGATAGACTGAAGATTAACTAAAGAATCATGAGCCGCAGATTAACGCTGATGAACGCCGCTAAGCCAAGTTTCTTCGATCTGCGTTCATTCGCGTTCATCAGCGGCCAGCTGTTGTAGTTTATGGACCCCGAGCGAACACAACCCGAAAGATCGGTCCACCTGCTTCGCGACGATACCCGTTTCGCGCTCGGACGGATCGCGGTCTTCCAATACGTTGCGGTCGCAGTTTGCCTGTTCCTGCTCTCCGGTTTCTGGCGGTTGCAGGTGCGGGATCATGAGGCCAATAGCGAACTGGCTGAGCGCAACCGCATCAAGGCCGTTCCGCTGCTGGCCCCGCGCGGCAAGATTCTCGACCGGGACGGACGTGTCATCGTGGACAACCATTCGGCATTCACGCTGATTCTCCAGCGCGATAATCTGAAGCTGGAACACATTCCCTACATCGCCGAAGGTTTGCACCTGGATGCCGACGACATCATGGCGCGTTTAAAGCGTTTTGAATCGCGGCCGAAGTATGTTCCGATCGTGATCAAACAGGAGCTTACGCACGGCGAGCTGGATTTTGTCGATTCGCATCGCGACGCGGACACGTTTCCGGAGATGGAGCTGATCCAGAATCAACAGCGGCTCTATCCCCAAGGCGGCCTCGCCGCGCATGTAATCGGCTACGTGGGCGAGGTTAGTGAGCAGGAATTGAATACCGCCGAACTCGCAAAATACGGCCAGGGCGACGTCATCGGCAAGTTCGGTTTGGAGCGGCAGTACAACGACACTCTGATGGGCGTGGCTGGGCAGCGGCGCGTCGTGGTGGATAGCTTTGGCCGGGAGCGGCAGGTGCTCGAGAACAAAGAAGCGGTTCCTGGCAACAATTTGCAACTGACCTTGGATCTGGATCTTCAGGTGGTAGCGGAGCTGGCGATGCAGAACCGTCGCGGCGCGGTAGTGGCTCTGGATCCGCGAAACGGCGAAGTGCTCGCGATGGTGAGCCGGCCGGCGTTTGACCCCAACGCATTCACCACCCGCATCAAGGCGCAGGATTGGAAAGATCTGACCAGCGATCCCAACAACCCGCTGATGAACCGCGCGATCCAGGCCTTGAGCGCGCCGGGCTCCACGTTCAAGCCGTTCGTCTCCATGGCCGCGCTTGAAACCGGGGCGATTGACGAGAACTTTACCGTGCACTGCGGTGGAGGAGCGACTTTCTACGGGCATTTTTTCAAGTGCGACCAAAAACATGGCGCATTGAACCTGCACAGTGCGATCGTGCACTCCTGCGATACCTATTTCTACAACGTGGGAAGCAAGCTCAACATCGATACCATTGCCGAATACGCGCAAACCGCCGGATTCGGAAAGAAAACCGGGATCGATCTGCCCGGCGAGAACGACGGACTGGTTCCGTCTTCCCGCTGGAAACTGCGAACCCAGCATGAAAAGTGGTACGCGGGAGAAACCATTTCAGTGGCCATCGGCCAAGGCGCGGTGCAAGTGACGCCGCTCCAGCTCGCATCCGCAGTCGGAGGGCTCGCGATGGGCGGCGTGTGGTATCGTCCGCATCTGACGAAGGAGGCCGAATCACGCGAACCCGTGCGCCGCGCCAATTGGAATCCCGATAACATCGCTAAAGTGATCTCAGGAATGTACGGGGTGGTCAACGAAGGCGGCACCGGCGCTGGCGCACAAGTGAGGGGACTCGATATTTGCGGAAAAACGGGAACGGCGCAGCGCGTTTCCCTTGAACTGGCGAAATCCGGCAAGGCGGGTGACTTGGCTAAGGAAAACGGATGGTTTGTCGGCTTCGCTCCGAGGGAGAACCCGGAGATCGTCGTAGCCGTGCTCTTCGAGGCTGGCATATGGGGCGCGAACGCGGCCCCCACCGCTCGCGACGTCATCAAGGCGTATTTCGACAAGAAGGCGCGGCTCACGCACCCGCAGCAGCAGATCGCGTTGTTCAACGCGCCGGGAAGATAGAATGGCGCGTTACCGCAGCTTCCGCGACCTCGACTGGCCTCTGCTGGTGATGGCGTTGGTGATCAGCGCACTCGGAGTCCTGCAGATATACTCCGCTACCCACGACACCAAGTGGCACGATGCCTGGTGGAAACAGCTTGTCTGGATCGTCATCGGGCTGGGGCTGATGTGGCTGGTCACGGCGGTCGATTACCACACGCTGCTCGCGCAGGTTCCTCTGATCTATTCGGTTTCGCTCGTCGCTCTGTTAGCGACGTTTGTGGTCGGGGAGGTGGTATTCCATTCCCGGCGATGGATTCGCGTTCCAGGCCTGGGAATCCAGATCCAAATCTCCGAGTTTGAGAAATTAGTGATAATATTATTGGTGGCGCGGTACCTCTCGGAACTGAAAAGGGACGAGGTTGGAATCCGTGATCTGCTCAAAATAGGAGCGTTAGTCGGAATTCCAACGGTGCTGGTGATGAGCCAGCCGGACTTCGGCACGGGTGCAACATACTTGCCGATTCTAGCCGCCGGGGTTCTGCTGGCCGGGCTTCAATGGCGTTATCTGGCGGCAATTGTCATTGTCTGCGCACTGAGCCTGCCACTGGACTGGTATTTTTTGAAAGACTACCAGCGGGGGCGGCTGGTCACGCTTCTGGATCCCCTGTCGGATCCGCGCGGCCGCGGCTATCAGGTAATTCAATCCAAGATTGCGGTGGGGGACGGCGGGATCTGGGGACGGGGCGTGACGCAAGGAACCCAAACTCAGCTTCGTTTCCTTCCCGTGCCGCACACCGATTTCATTTTCTCGGCGTTCGCCGAGGAGCATGGTTTCATCGGAGTGGTGGTCGTGCTCGGTTTGTATTTCCTATTGCTGATGCAGATCGTGCAAAACGCGCAGACGGCGCCAGATCGCGCCGGGATGTATATCTGTATGGGGGTCGCGACTTTATTGCTCTTTCACCTGCTGGTCAATGTCGGCATGGTGGTGGGGTACGTTCCGGTAACTGGAATTCCATTGCCGCTCATGAGTTCGGGCGGCTCAAACACTTTTTCGGTATTCATGATGCTGGGCTTGGTCAACAACGTCCGGCTTCGTCGGTTTGTGAGTTAAGGCGTATGGGGCGGATGCGCCGCCCAATCGTGCGCTTAAGATATTTTGAAATCGTGCGGCGGACTTGGCGCTCCGTGGGCCCAGGGACGAGAAGCGGGGTTTGGAACAACAAGTTTTTCGGAACCGCTTGACCGAAGCGGAGAGCGCCGCCAACGGCGCTCCATGGTTTAGATATTATGGGCTTAGATACTATCGGAGCCCTTCGGTTGATTGGTTTCGCGTGCTGGTGAGGCTTGTAGTTGGCCGGAGTGTATTGAGAGATAGCTCCACTCCGGTGTCCTTGGCTGGCATTCCATCCCGAACCCCCTTGCATCAGTCCCACCCTTTGTACGCCTTGCTCCGGCGTTAGTCTCGCGGCACGCGGCCGTGAGGAGGAGGAAGGAATGAGTAAGGAATTGGTGATCTCGGCCAACCGGCACGAGACGCGGGTGGCGTTGATCGAGGACGATCAGCTTTGCGAGGTTTACTTCCAGCGGTCGAATGAGTATTCGCTCGCGGGTAGCGTGCACAAGGGCCGAGTGACTCGGGTCCTGCCCGGCATGCAGTCGGCTTTTGTCGACCTGGGTCTCGAACGGGATACTTTCCTGTACGTCTCGGATTTCCTGGAAGAACACGAAGACTTCGACCGGGTGACTGAAGACGATATTCCGGTCAGGCATGAACGCCCGGAGCGTGACCGCGAGCGGCGATTCTCTCCGCCGGCGGCCGCTGCCGCTCCTGCTGAAGCCGGTGGCGTCGCACCTCCGGCGGAAGCTCCTGTAGCCGCGGGGGCGCCCGTGATTGAGCGGACCGGGGAAAGGCCTTCGGAAAGGCCAAGGGACGGGGCGGATGACCGGGATCGTCGTGGACGTCGCTCGCGGCGACGGCGCAATCGCGGCCGTGGATTCCCGGACTCGAAGTATGCCCCTGAAGCCGGCGCTCGCCCAGCGGAAGCCGCCCCCGGAGCCGTAGATCAGGAAAGCTCGGAGTCCCTGGCAGTTCAAGGCGCTGCCGAGGGCGTCGCGCCAATCATTCTGCCCGGTGAATCGCTCGCCAAATACAGGGGAGGGCATCCTCCCGAAGCGCAGGCGCGTGAAACTCACTTCAGCGTCGAGCCCGAATCGCTGCACCCTCCGATCTTGGAAGAGCCGGTGTCCGTGCCCGGCGAATTGGAAGAGGCCACCGAGTACGACGAACCGATTCATTACCCGCCCGAAAACGCTCTGCCGGATGCGCCCGCTCACGCAATCGCGACCGAGCCTGAAGAACCGCCGTCCGCCGAGCCCGAACCTGAAGTGGCCGAGCCAGCCGCCCAGGTCGCGTCCCCCGACGAAACTCCTGCTGAGGAATTGATCGCCGAAGAACTCATCGTTGTAGAAGAGGACGGCGAGGAGGACAGCGAAGGAGCCAGCCCGGCGGTGGCACCGATGCTGGATGACGACGAAGATCAGGACATCCAAGCGATGATTCTGGAGCACGCTGAAGGACTGGACGAAGAGGCCGAAGGCGTGGAAGAAGACGTCTTGACTGCTGAGCCGGGCGCGGCTGGTGGTCCGGAAGGATCCGGCAACGTGGATTCCGGCACCGCATCCGTGCGTGAGCGTGGGGGGCGCTATCCCCATCGCGTCTCGCGCCGCGTTCGCCGCCGCGGTGGGCGTGGAGGATATTCTCAGCCCGAAGGCCGGGCGCAGGATGGCCGACCGGAGACTCGTCCGGAGACGGCCAATTTCGAAGCGCGTCCTGAAGCCCGTCCCGAAGCAAGGTTTGGCGCTGCTCCGGCGCCTCGCGGACCTGAGAAGACGGTTTCCCGTCCCGCGACGCAGGAACCCTCCATCTCCGATCTGCTCAAAGAAGGCCAGGAGATCATCGTTCAGATCGCCAAGGAGCCGCTCGGCCAGAAGGGCGCGCGGATTACATCGCACATCGCCCTGCCCGGACGCTACGTAGTCTATATGCCGACGCTTGAGCACATGGGCGTCTCGCGAAAAATATCAAGCGAGGAGGAACGGCTGCGGCTCAAGCGGATTCTCCAGTCCCGCCGGCCGGGGCCGATGGGCGGGTTCATCACGCGCACTGCGGCGGAAGGCCGGACCGAGGAAGAGATCGCTTCGGACATGGGGTTTCTGTATAGCCTCTGGCAGGACATGCGTGCCAAGGCCGAGAAGCGTCCCGCGCCGGTCTTGTTGCATCACGATCTGGATATCGTGCAGCGTATTTTGCGCGATCAGCTGACCGACAGCTTCAAAGCGATCTGGATCGACAACGAAGACACCTATGAGAGCGTACTGAGATTCGTCGAACGCTTCCAGCCCGCGCTGGTTGGAAAAGTGAAACTTTACACGCGGGATACGCCGATTTTCGACGCGTTCAATGTAACTAGCGAGCTGGAAAAAGCCCTGCGCCCAAAGGTGTGGCTTAAATCCGGCGGTTTCATCGTGATCAACCAAACCGAGGCGCTGGTGGCGATCGATGTGAATACCGGGAAATACGTCGGCAAGACCAATCGCCTGGAAGACACGATCGTCAAGACCAATACGGAAGCGGTCAGGGAGATCGTCCGGCAGGTGCGTCTGCGCGACCTGGGAGGGATCATTGTCATCGACTTCATCGATATGGACGAGCGCAAAAATCGCCAGAAGGTTATGCAGGCGCTGGAAGAAGCGATGCGCGCCGATCGCGCGCCCTATAAAATTCTGCAGTTCAATGATTTTGGGCTAGTGGCCATCACCCGGAAGAGAGTCAAACAGTCGCTCGAACGAACCCTCTGCGCGCCTTGTCCGCACTGCGAGGGCGCAGGCTACATCAAAAGCGCTCAAACCGTCGTGACCGAGATTCTCACCGAGGCCCGCAAGATGGCCTCCAGCGTTGAGAGTAAGGACGTAATGCTGCGGGTTCACCCGGATGTAGCGAAACTGCTGAAGTCGCACCAGAACAAGTATCTGGAAGAATTGGAAGAAGTGATGCGACGGCCGGTGCTGGTGAAGAGCGATCCGCTGCTGCACCATGAGAAGTTCGATTTAGCCTAGGCCAAAGCATAGCAGGCCGCAGATGAACTCTGATAAACGCGAATAAGCAATTGGTCCATCCGCATTCATCAGCGTTAATCCGCGGCCAGACAATCAGGCTAACCACTCGGTGGTCACGGCGACCACGGGTTTGGTGGGAAGAAGACGGCAATCATCGCCACTAGACTAGGCCGCGCTGCCGCAGATCCTGTAAGCTGCGGGTTCACCCCGGCGAGGCGAAATTGCTGAAGTCGCATCAAAATAAGTATCTAGAAGAATTGGAAAAAAGTGATGCGCGCCCCGTGTTGGTGAACAGCGACCCGCTTCTGCACCATGAAAAGTTCGATCTAGCTTAAGACTCGGTGGGGCGGACGGCCCTCCGGCCCGGCTGCTTGGTGGGCCGACGAGGGCGTCGGTCGCGGTCCAGGATCACCGTCCCACATCGGCAGTCTGTTTAGTGCGCCAATCAGGCCAGCCACTCGGTGGTCACGGCCACCAGCAACGGGCCCATTAGCGACGCTGCGTCGCGCTCCACGCTTTGCAGGATCTGCTCGGCACGGATCTGATCCGAGGAGACCGTAACCACTGCTACCAGGCCGCGCTGCCACAAATCCTGATAATCGATCTCTGCCACCGCTACGTTGAATCGCGTCCGGAGGCGGTCTTTCAGGCTCTTGATGAAGTGGCGCTTGTCTTTGAGAGAGTGGGAGTCGTCGAGCCTCAACTCCAGCGTGATGACGCCAATACTAGGCACCGAATCGGCCTAGACGAAGGCTTCCGTAGCGACGCGCTCCGTGGCAAAGGCTTCAATCACGTCGCCCGGCTTGATGTCGTTGAAGTTGGCGATCGAGATACCGCATTCGAAGCCGGACTTCACTTCGCTCGCATCGTTCTTGAAGCGCTTGAGTCCTTCGATCTTGCCCGTGTGGATCACCACGTTGTCGCGGAGCAGGCGAACCTGGCTGTCCCGCGTGATCGAGCCGTCGTTGACGAAGCAGCCGGCCACCGTCCCCACCTTGCTGATCCGGAACACATCGCGAACCTGCGCGCGGCCCTTGTAGACTTCCTTGAACACCGGCTCGAGCATGCCGGTCATGGCGCGCTTGATCTCATCGGCCAGTTCGTAAATGATCGTGTGCAGCCGGATGTCGACCTTTTCCTGCTCGGCGACGCTCTGGGCGGTCCGCTCAGGCCGGACGTTGAAGCCGACGATGATGGCATTGGAGGCTGACGCGAGCAGCACGTCCGTCTCGGTAATGGCGCCGACGCCGGAGTGCAGTACCCGGATCTTGACCTTGTCGTTCGAGAGCTTTTGCAATGTGTCCGTAAGGACCTCGGCCGTTCCGCCCACGTCCGTTTTGAGAATGATGTTGAGTTCCTTGGTCTCGCCTTCCTTGAGCTGATCGTGCAGTTGCTCGAGGGTGATGCGATTGGTCTTCGACATCGCGGCTTCGCGGGCCTTGCTCTCGCGATAAATCACGATTTGCTTGGCTTTGGCCGTATCAGTCACTACCTGCAGAGCATCGCCTACGTCCGGCAGCGATTCGAGACCGATCACTTCGGCAGGCATCGAGGGCAGCACCTCACGGACCGGTTCGCCGCGATCGTCAAACAGTGCTCGCACCCTTCCGAATACCGAGCCGACAATGAAGTAATCCCCGACGTGCAGCGTTCCGTTGCGAACCAGAACGGTCGCCACCGGGCCGCGTCCGCGGTCGAGTTTGGCTTCGAGCACAGTGCCCATCGCGGGGCGATCCGGATTGGCCTTCAAATCCAGCATGTCGGCGACCAGCAGAATCATCTCCAGCAGCAAGTCGAGGTTCGTCTTGGCTCGCGCGGAGACCGGCACCATAACGGTATCGCCGCCCCAATCTTCGGCCAGTAATCCCCGATCCGCCAATTGCTGCTTGATTCGCTCCGGTTGCGCGTCCGGCTTGTCGATCTTATTGATCGCCACGATGATCGGAACCTTCGCGGCTTTCGCGTGGTCGATCGCCTCCAGGGTCTGGGGCATCACACCGTCGTCGGCCGCGACGACCAGCACCACAATATCCGTGACCTTGGCGCCGCGCGCACGCATGCGGGTGAACGCCTCGTGACCGGGCGTATCGATAAACGCGATCTTCCGGCCGTTCTTTTCGATGTGATACGCGCCGATGTGCTGGGTGATGCCGCCCGCTTCGTGTTCGGCTACATTCGACAGCCGGATCGCATCCAGCAGCGACGTCTTTCCATGATCGACGTGACCCATGATGGTAACCACAGGTGGCCGCCGTTCCTGGTCCACTTCCACGTCCACCTGCTGGATTTCACGAGTCTCTTCTTCGTAGCTGACCTTGTTGGTCGAAGCGCCGAAATCGCGGGCCAGTTCTTCGGCCAGCTTCACGTCGAGGGTCTGGTTGATCGTGGCGAAAATCTTCTTCTCCACGAGTTTCTTGATCACCAGGTTGGCCTTGACGCCGAGCTTTTCTGAAAGCTCCTTGACCGTGACGCCTTCCGCAATGGTAATCTCGCGATCGATAGGCGGCGGTTCGAATTGCTGTTCGCGGCGAGAAACCGGCCGCAGTCTGCCTTCCTCGCGGTCGACGTCGCGCCGACGGTCGGTGCCTCCTCGCCCCGTGGGTTTCGTCGCATGGCGGCGTCCAGGTTCGGCCGGTAGCGTGGCTGGTTCGGCTCGCAGCGGCGACGTCGGATGCATCGGACGTCCGCGTCCACGGTCGCCAGGCCGCGGCGGACCGCTCGGTCCTCCAGGACCGCCAGGACCGCGCATGAGCGGCTGGCCCGGACGCACAGGACCGGTATAAATGGGACGCCCGGGCACCGGGCTCGCCGGACGGCTGCTGGGCATTCCAGGCCGCGGAGCGGCAGGAGCACCCGGCGTGGGCGGCTTCGCGAGACGAGCCACCATATCGGGCCGGGGTGGAACCACCGGTCGCGCGGCGGGCTGGCCGGCCAGATTCGGTTTCGCGGGCGGCCGCAGTGGACTGCCTCCACCGACCGGCGCAGCAGGCGCGCCGGGAGCCGCCGGAGCGGCAGGTCTCATCGGAGCCGGCCGCGGCGGGGTGGGAATACTCGGAAGTGAGCCGACGCTGGCCGAGGGACCGGGCATAGGTACCGTTCGCGGCGTACCGGGAACTGGCGGCGGAGGAGCTTTCGGAACGTCCCCGAGTCCGGCTGGAAGTGGCTGCCGGGGACCGGAGAGAATCTGACCCGGCCGTGGACCTGGAACGGGCTTCGCGGGAATTGCCGAGCCTCGCGCTGGAGCGAGCGGCGGTGCGATCGGATGTCCAGTGGCCAGCGGAGGACGCAACGGATTCACCGGACGCGCGGGTTGGGCGACCTCCTCGGCGGCATCCTTATGAGCTTCCACTACGCCGGGCGCCTGTTCGGGCTTGCTCGCCGGCTCAGGCTTCGAAATCACTTCGACTTTTTCGGTCGGCTCGGCTTTGGCTACGGGTTGGGTACGCGGCGCTTCGTGCACCGGAGCGGCGGGAGTTTCTTCGTGAACATACGGAGCCGGTTCCGCCCGTTCTTCCACTGCCGGACGCGCCGACCCATTGCCGGTTACCCGCTCGCGGATCTGAAGAGCCACGTCGTCATCGAGCGAGCTGGAATGGGTCTTCTTGTCCATGACACCCAATTCCGGCAACAAATCGAGGATGACGTTCGGTTTTACTTCGAGCTCGCGAGCCAGCTCATTGATGCGGATTTTACCCATACGGTGGTACCCCGGCGCAAACTCGTCTTCCACCGCCAGGGCCAGATTCAGCTCTCCTCGCTCCAGGAAACTCACTTCGTTTCTGGACGCTCCGTGTCCACTATCGTAACAGATTCGCTTTCTGCTTCACTCGGAATTTCATCGCTTTCGGCGGCAGGCGCGTCGGCCGGCTCGCTCCCGGCTTCCGGCGCCGCTTCGGGCTCCGTAGTCCCAGCCGGGGCTCCGCCTGATTCCTCTACCGACGATTCGAACTGGCCGTAATAACTGTTCACGGCAACCTGAATCCGTTCGACCATATCCTCGTCGACGCCTTCGATCTCTTCGAGCTCTTCCGGCGTCATGGATCCGAGCCGCTCGACCGTGGGAATGCCCGCCTGCATCAACTTCTCAGCGACGTTCTCGCCCAGACCGTGATCGATCAGCACGGAGACCGGCGCGCCCGGCACCACCAGCGCTGCCATCTGCGATTCGACTTCCTGGCGTTTTTCCTCTTCACTCTTAATGTCGATGCGCCATCCGAGCAGCTTCGCCGCCAGCCGCACATTCTGGCCCTTCTTGCCGATGGCCAGCGAGAGCTGCGTATCGTCCACGATCACTTCCATGTGTTTGCCCGCCGCGTCCAGAATGCTCACGCGGGAAATCTTGGCGGGGCTCAAGGCGTGCGTCGCAAAAGCCACCGGGTCTTCGTTGTACTCGATAATGTCGATCTTTTCGCCGCGCAGCTCGCGGATGATAGATTGCACGCGCATGCCCTTCATGCCGACGCACGCTCCCACGCTATCCACATCGCGATCGCGGCTCGATACGGCGATCTTGGTGCGCTCGCCGGCTTCGCGCGCACATCCTTTGATGATCACCGTGTTGTCGTAAATCTCCGGGACTTCCTGCTCGAACAGACGCATCACTAATTCCGGAGCCGCTCGCGACACCACCACACCCGCGTTCTTCCCCGCCTTCTCCACGGTTCGAATCACGCAGCGGATGCGATCTCCTACGCTGAAGCTTTCGAGCTTCGATTGTTCTTTCTTCGGCAACCTCGCCTCGGTCTTGCCCAGGTCTGCGATCAGATCCTGGCTCTCGACGCGTTTGATCACGCACGTCACCAATTCGCCCACTCTGCCGGAATATTCGGAATGGATATTCTCTCGCTCGGCCTCGCGGACCTTTTGCAAAATGACCTGCTTAGCGGTCTGCGCGGAAATGCGCCCCAAAGCCTCGGTCGGCTTGGGAAACCGGACTTCAGTATCCAGCTCGGCGGCGGGATTCACCACGCGGGCGGCTTCGAGAGTGATCTCTTTGTCAGGATCGGTCACTTCCGGCACCACGCGCCGGACTCCAAAAATTTGAATCGCGCCAGTATGCTCGTCGAATTCCGCGACCAAGTCTTCAGTTGTACGGAAATGCTTGCGGGCAGCCACCAGCATTGCATCCTTGACAGCGTCCAGGATGATCTTTGGCTCGATACCCTTTTCCTTGCTCAGGATCTCGATGGATTGATAAATCGTTCCAAGACTCATATGAATCGGATTTCCGCTTTTTCCGGGGATTACCACTCGAACTTGAGATTCGCCTTTTCCACCTGATCCAGGGGAAATTGCACGCTTCGGCCGGGCGTTGGTTCGAGGGTGATGATTCCTTCGGCGAAGCTCTTGAGCGCCCCTATCCAGGTGCGTTGGTTTTCGACGGGCTCGCGCAGCACGACCTTCACTTTTTGACCGACGAACCGCTCAAACTCGCGCGGCTTGCTGAGCTTCCGCTCGACGCCGGGGGAGCTGACTTCGAGCGTGTAGTGCGCGCCGGGGATCACGTCTTCGACGTCCAGGATGGTGCCCACGTTTTGTGAGATGAACTCGCAATCGGCGTGGGTCACGCCTTCGGGCTTGTCGATGAAAATGCGCAGAACCCGAGTACCGCCCCCGCCGAGCAACTGGACATCGACAACCTCGATGCCGGCGCTCGCGCCGGTTTGTTCGGTGATCTCTTTGACTCTGGCCGTGATAGCCTCGCGATTCCCGTCCATACTGCTGAACCTTTAAAGCAATAAAAAAGTGGGCTTTCGCCCACTTCCTTTGCCCGACAGCTAATATCAGTATACACGAGGTTCCAAGGGCTGGGTGCTGCGTCTAGTCCAGATCGATCAGTTCGTCCCATCCGAGTGCATATCCTAACGCGCGCTTCACCTCGCTATGACGTGACGGCGACAACACGCCAGCACGGGTATCGAACCACTGCCGGGCAACGGTGCGAATATTGTCCAGGTTCGCGACGCAGGGGGACGGCAGCCCCTCACGCCGGCCTATGCGGATCTCCATCGGTATGGAACGGATCGTCGTCGTCACCTCCGCGACGATGAACTTGCTCAGATACTGATAAGCGTCGTTGCGGCTCAACAGCAAAACGGGACGCCGTCCTGCGGGTGCGGGCAGGTTCGCCCACCAGATTTCGAACTGTTTCACAGCTTGAATTCCTCGGGTGTGGACCAGTCGTCGGCATCCTGAGCCGAGTCCGGCTGCTTGCGATAGGCCTCCCGCACCGCGCGGTACTCGGCTTGCCGGATAGCTTGGCGAATGGCTTGTCGAACGAACTCCGATCTTTGGCGTTTTCCCGGCGCCGCAACGCGATTCAACGCATTCAGCGTCTGCTCGTCCAGTTGGATCAGGAGTGGCTTCATATAATTTAATTATATAGAAACTCGATATAGTCCATGTCTCGGGACTCAAAGCGTGGCGAGCCAGGGAAAGATGCGGGAGCAGGATGGTATAAACTCGATGGATTTTCCTCGAACAAAACGCACAACGATTTCTTGCGTCAAGCCGACTTATGGGGACCAATCTGGGTCGGCTCGGGATCAGTTGCGACAGGCTGCCAAAGCTCGACACGATTTCCTTCCGGATCGGTGATCCAGCCAAACTTTCCGAAGTCGTAGTTTTCGCGTTTTGGATCGACGGCGACGCCTTCGTCTATCAAACGGTCCAGCACACCATCCAGGTCGTCCACCTGGAGATTGATCATTGCTTTCTGTGCCGGAGGGAAGTATGCATTGTCCTCTTTGAAAAGGGCGAAGATGACGTGAGCGCGTTGCGTTGAGGCAGGAAACGCGAAAAATCCGCCGGACTTCACCACACCGAGATGCCGCTCGTACCATTGATACAGAGCTTTTGGATCATCCGCTCGCAAAAAGATACCGCCAAAGCCAGTAATGGAAGCCATGCACCCTCCTATGAGGAACGTTTGTCCCGAGCTGACGCCTGGAGAATCACAGTGTACCGACAGTTCGAATAGCACCCAATGGATTAGTAACGGGAACCCCATTTTAGCCCGTTGAAGGGTGACCTGGTAGGGTGGGTCGCGCCAAACCCGCAAGAAGCCCGTTGTCAGAATTCCTGTACCGACGAAACCGCCTGCTAGGCACATTCCACCGCGCGGAACGTCCGTCGGCTGTACAAACATGCGTGCCTGGGATTAGCTGGGACTCTCTGCGATGAATCGGATGACGGAGTTCCAAGTCGCTGCAATTGATTCGGCGGTTTGTGTTGGTATTCCCTCGCGTTCGATCTCGTGAACCGCGGCCTTGCCAAACACCCTCGTCCAGTTTGCGAGAGTCTCGTCGCTGGGACCCTGCCGATACAGCAGACCGACCCTAGGAGGGCTTCGACGCTCCTCGGCTGCATATTCGAACAGCGCATTTACGTGGAGATCCGAACGCGGAATGCTAAAACCCAAGCCGACAATTGCGTCAGCACCCGCAAGCGCCTGCTGCGCTTGGCCAAGTATAACCCTCAGGTAATC
>JBEKBK010000008.1:0-40800 GCA_050015435.1 Bryobacteraceae bacterium | reverse complement strand
CGTGTCTTCCGCCGGAAAGCCGGTGATAGCGATCAGCTGGATGTCCTCCGCGGCAAAGATGAATTGACGATGACGGTGGTGGTCCGTGAACGTGCGGATCCGACTAGCCTGCTGGCCCGGCTCGCACATCCCGAAAAAAACCTCATTTCGCGGCTTGGCGTTTTGTGCATCCAGATCGACAAGGACGTGGTCTCCCTGATCCCCGGCCTGAGGCGCGAATACGGACTCATCGTCGCTGCCAAATCGCCCGGAGGCTTGGCCGAATTCCTCGATCTTCAACCCGGCGATATCATCGACGCCGTAAATGCGCTCCCGGTAGCCGTTATCGAGACGTTGCGATCCTCTCTGGACGACATGAAGGCCGGCGATCCGGTCGTCCTGCAGATCGAGCGAAATGGACGGTTTCAATATCTGGCTTTTGAGCTGGATCGCTAAGGTACCGAAACCCTTCCGTCCGAACTACCAGACCTGGGGTATGGAAGGCGCTCAGTAACGCGGATAAGGTGGAACTGACAGACCCGGGAACTTTCACGGGGTCGGAAAGGTAACGTGACCAATCCTCAACATGCATGGGCGGTCGTGCTGGCGGGCGGCGATGGAACCCGACTGCAATCTCTCACTCGGATGATCGCTGGTGAAGATCGGCCGAAACAGTTTTGCCGGTTTTACGGCAACAGAACGCTTTTGGCTCACACACGATCCAGACTTGCTCAAGTTATATCCTCGGACCAAACTTTGTTTACGGTCGTGAAGGATCACGAGAGGTTCTACACGGATGAGCTGGCCGACGTCAGGCCGTCACGAATGGTGGTTCAGCCTTCCAACAAAGGTACGACGGCAGCAGTTATTTACAGTCTTTTCCGACTGGCCAACTTGGCTGACGATCCGATCGTTGGCTTCTTTCCAACCGACCATCATTACTCGCGCGAAGGGGAGTTCGTCGCCTCCGTTCGCTTGGCCTTCATGATAGCCAGGACGATGCCGGATAATATCCTCCTTCTGGGGGCGAGGCCGGAACGTCCGGAGGTCGAATACGGATGGATCGAGCCGGGTGCAACTCTGGAATGCCCCTTTACAAATTCGCTTCTTCGAGTGAATCGATTCTGGGAGAAGCCGCCGACGCGGGTTGCGCAAGCGCTTCTGAGGCGAGGGTGCTTATGGAACACCTTTGTGATGATCGGGCACGCATCCACTTTTATCGAGATCCTCAAGGCTGCTGTGCCACGGATGTTGTACGCCTTTGGATGCGACGGTTGCCCGGACGGCTCAGACCCCCAATGGGCGCATGGAGAGACAGCCTACGCGGCGCTCGCTCCCGGGGACTTTTCGCACCAGGTATTGTCCGTCTCCGCAGAGCGTTTGGTGGTGCTCCGGCTGACCGACGTTGGCTGGAGCGATCTTGGGACACCGGAGCGCGTCATGTTCGCACTGACGCGCTCTGGGCTCCGTTCCGACTGGCAGGAGTCCTTTCAAAATGAGAATGCTGATAACGTGGCTTAGACGCCTGTTTCTCGGAAATGGACGTCCGGCTCTCGCCGCGGCAATAGAAGAAGTGCACAACGCGCGTCCCTTTGAAGACTGGATCAGCGGATATCATCAGCGCCTGCGGCACAGCCGCGAAAGGAACCAAGACTCCTGACACAAAAAAAACCTCAGTTGCACCGCGACCGCCAGTGCGCATACCGGCGCCCTTACCAGCGCAATACACTTCAAAATAGCAATTCTCCGGTATAGGGCCGATGTACGGCGCCCCGTAAGCTAGCCACATGGGACGAATACACTCAGTCGCACTTACCAGCCTGCTGATTGCCGGGGTTGGGTTCTCACAGGGCTCGGACACGGATTATCATCACAACGACGTGGTCTTCGGAGTGGGACCGGCGATTCCAGTAGGTAACAGCACGAACTATCTCAGCACTGCGCCTCTCATCGACTTCGCTTATGGGTATCGATTCAATCGATTGTTCCAGGCGGATGTGGGACTCCAAATAGCGTTCGGAGCGGCTAACAATCAAAACGCCGAGATCACGAACTTCGGGACGGTCCAAGGCGGTGATCACGAATTCATGGTTCCGCTTGGCGGACGCGTTTACATACCACAGCCGTTTAAACGGTTTGACGTTTCCGTGGGAGGCGGGACCGCTTACCTGCATTACTCGGAAACGGCTCCTTCAGGCGAGCCGGGGTATTCGCTCGGCTGTTATTCCTGCACTTCACGCGGCGGATGGGGCGGATATGGCTTGGCTAACGTACGTTACTATCTGGATAGCAATCACAACTTTCACGTTGGAACGACGTTTCAGTACATCGTGGCTGCCACCAATGGCCAGGCAGTCGGCAACGTGCCGGCGTTAAGAACGACGGACCACTGGACGAACATCTTGTTTGAGTTTGGGCTCAGTTTCTGACGCAAGGTTCGCCTGGCTTCGCAGCCGCTCAGGGGACTGCTCTACCTGAGTGACGAGGATACGAATACCACCGGTCTGGTATTCCGAGAATTCAGGATCAACGGTAAGCTCGAAATCGAGATACTCGATTACGATGGCATCCGGTCCTAATCCCTCCGTTCTTCATAGCCGCCAGGCGCTTCGAGTGCCGCGTGTATGGCGAATGATCCATTCCCTATTTGCTGGTGTAACTCCGAGACGAAAGGCCGAACCATCTCGCATTCCCCTCGTTGCCCTGGTGGCGAGCGAACAGGATCGTCGCCTGCTTGCGCGGGTGTCCGACTTGGAGCCATTGGAAGTGCACTTCGTTGAATCGTGCGAAAAGGCGTGTGCCGTGGCGAACGAATTAACGGCGTCCGTTATCCTTTTAGACCGCGACTGGCCGGAAACCGATTGGAGGATAATGGTGCAGAATCTTGCTGCGTCGCCGCACCAGGCTTGCGTCGTGTTGATGTCCGGCGTGGCCGACGATTATTTGTGGCAGGAACTGGTGCGAAGGGGCGGCTATGATATTCTGACCAAGCCGCTTCGAGCGGAAGACGTCAGCCGCGTCGTTAAACTGGCGCTGGCGTATTGGATCAGCGTGGCGAAGACAGCCGTGTTGGCGCCGGAATCGAGGAAGTGAAGGTGTGGCTATCTGATTGGTTCAAGCAACGGGGCGAGTCGCGCCTGGTCCTCGAGGGACGTGTAAGGATTCTGGTTGTCTCCGTATCTCTCGATGACCGGTTAGTGCTGGAGGGGCTCGGGAAACAACACGCCTGGGAACTTCGGTTCACCAGTTCGCCGCGGGAAGGGTTCAACCTGGCGGCTCAGACTCATTTCGATCTGATACTTTGTGATCGCAGTCAATATGGGTATCCATGGCGCGAAGTGATGGAGCGCCTCGCCTCTATCTCACCACGAAGCTGCATCCTGCTGGTTTCTCCGGTGAGCGACGATTACTTGTGGGGAGACGTACTTCAACAGGGCGGTTACGACGTCTTGATCCGGCCGCTGCGTGAAAAGGCCGTTCTCCATTCGATCGATGCCGCCGTGCGTTTCATTTCTCCGGCGGAGAGTTTTTGTTCCCGCTAAGGATCACGCCAATGAATCGTTTCCCGCTAGCGGTGGCAGCGATATGCGTCGCCACGCACTTGGCGGCCGCCAGCCAGCAATCCGCTGAGGAGGCTGGACGGAGCGCTGGGGCTACGCTCAACCCTCCTCGCGGCCAAGCGGACGCAGGTGATTACAAATTCACGGTGCACTCGAACCTCGTCTTCCTCCCCACGCGGGTTCAAGACAAGAGGGGCGAGACCATTTACGGGCTCAAACCGGAGCAGTTCATCGTCGAAGATAACGGCGTCCGCCAGTCCGTGCACGTCGACGAAGATCCCGATACTCAGGGTTTGTCTCTGGTCGTTGCGGTGCAATGCAGCCGGTCCGCACCTTCGGAATTCAACAAGCTCAAAGGCCTCGGCGCAATGATAGACGAAATCACCGGCGACGCCCCGCACGAAGTCGCGATCGTCAGTTACGGCGAGGGTCCTTACGTCCTCGGCGCATTTTCCAGCAGTTCCGAAGCCGTTCGCCTCGCCTTATCCAGGCTCAAGCATTGCGGCGACTACGGCGCCGCCTCCATCGATACGGTCTATTACGCTCTGAACATGCTCAAGCGCCGGCAAAATCATTACCGGCGGGCTATTCTGCTCATTAGCGAAACGCGCGACCACGGGAGCCGCTCCCAGCTCCACGAAGTCGTGGCTGAGCTTGGAATCACTGACACCGTGATTTACTCCGTCGCATTCTCGCCCACCAGGGACGAGATCATCCATGGATTCCGCTACGGAAATCAGCAGCCACCGGCTTTCACTCCACCACCTCCTCAGACAGAGACCAGTTCATCACCGCTCGCAGAGAAGGAGCCGATATACACGGAGCATGCTCCTCTCTTTGAGCTGCCTCCGCAACTTCTACCAATTATCAACGCTCTGAGGCGGAATACCGCCTCGGAACTCGCCTCTCTCTCCGGCGGAGAGTATGCCAACTTTACAACTCAAAGAGGCCTGGAGCAAAACTTGGAGCATATCTCCAATCAGATCCATAATTACTACCTGCTCAGCTTTGAGGCGAAATCCGCAGAGACCTCAAGCCTTCACTCCCTAAGTGTCCGCGTGGTCGATTCTCCAGACTCAGTGGTACAAACTCGGAGAAACTACTGGTCCGGAATCTTCGAGCCATCCAGCGGGCAAGCGCGATAGCCGAATGCGAGCTTTCGAGCGGATCGATCAGGAGATGACGCCCTTCCTCACGGCATATAAGATCAGCTCCGCCAGGCTGTGGAGGTTTAGTTTCTCCTGGAGGTTGCGGCGATGTGTTTCAACCGTATAAGGGCTCAGGTACAGCGCCGCTGCGATTTCCTTGTTCGATTTTCGTTCAGCCAGCAACTGTAGGATCTCCCGTTCGCGGGACGTCAGGAGGTCGTAACTGTCCTCGGCTCCGCGCGAGCGTATCTCCTGCACATAATCCGCGACCAGCATCTTGGTGATCTCCGCGCTGAAGAACGTCCTTCCTTGATACACGACCTTGATCGCTTCAATCAAATCGCCCTCGGCGGAGTCCTTGAGCAAGTACCCTTTTGCTCCCGCTTTGAGAGCTCGCAAAACATAGCCTTCGTCGGAGTGCATGCTGAGAATCACAATGGCTACATGAGGAAGCGCCGCATTAATTCGCTGCGCCGCTTCAATGCCGCTCAAATTGGGCATAGCGATATCGACCACCGCGACATCCGGCTGAGTCGCTTCGGCCTGCTCGACTGCCTCCCGGCCATCCGCCGCCTCGGCAACCACGCTGAATTCAGGCTGATTCTCCAGCAGGAACCGTATGCCTCGGCGCATTACGGTGTGATCGTCAGCTAACAGGATGCGAATCGGTTTCACGAGTTTCCATGCTCCGGTGGTCCGCGGCAAACGGCAATTCCAAGGACAGGATGGTTCCACCTCCTGGCTCTGAGTGAACGCTCGACGTGCCGCCGAGGCGCGCCACGCGCTCTTGAATGCCGAGCAGGCCCAGTCCCTTCATCTGTCCGACTTCGAAGCCCTGTCCGTCGTCTTGAATGGTGAGCATCAAGCGTCCCGGCTTCTGTTCCACGCGAATGCGGACGGTAGTCGCGTTGGAGTGACGGGCGCAGTTATGTAAAGCTTCCTGCACGACCCGATAAATGCAGGTCTTGTATTCATCCGGAAGATCGTCGGCGTCGAGTTCCGCGGCGACGCTGACATCCATCGACGTACGTTTGGCGGACTCCCGGGCTTGCCATTTCAGCGCCGGAATCAGCCCCAGGTCGTCCAGCATGGAGGGCCGCAGCAGCAAGGCCATATTGCGAACGACGCGAACGGTACTTTCCACCAGGCCTTTGACGGTTTCGACATGCCCGCGCGACTGCTCCGGGGATCGAATGCCGAGGCCGGCGGAAAGATTGCGCAATTCTACCAGTACAGCTGAGAGAGATTGACCCACTTCATCATGCAGCTCTCGTGAGAGGGCCCGCCGCTCCGTTTCCTGCGCCTGCACCAGCCGCGCGGAGAGGTCCTTAAGCTGACCCCGAGCATCGGCTACCTCCTCGTAACGCAGGCGGGCTTGGTTCTCTAACCTCAGAATACTTCGGGTGCTGAAAAAGGCCATTCCCAGGCCGAGCACCAGTGCGGCCACGAGCGTTAATAGAAGCCGCGTTTGGAACCGGAGTAACAGAGAAACCACTTGATCGTTGCCGGCCGTCAACTGCTGATCATTGAGGGCGGCAATCCGGTCGGCGATCGCGAGCATGTTTTGCCGCCGCGGAAACACCTCATCCCGCAAAAAGGTGTATCCCGAATGCCGCCGTTCCGCTGGATCCCATTGAAAGATTGGAGCCAGGATTCCCCAGTAGTCCATGAGCTCAGCCCTAAGAGCCAGATAATGTTGGACTTCCGCCGGAGTCGCCTGGCGGCCGTAGAGGTCGAGCGCGGACTCCATATGCTTGCGAACGTTTTCCAGGCTGGTGCGGTATAGTTCCGCCCGTTCCGGATCCGGCTCAAGAAGATAGTCCCGGACGTAAGTACCGGAAACATACACGTCCGAACGGATGTCATTTAATACGTGATTTTGAGATAGATAACGGCGTCTGATCTGGTCGTCGCTGTGCCGGAACTGCTTAAGAACACGCAAAGCATCGATTCCGGCAAGGGCCATGATCAACAGGAGACCCCCGAATCCGATCAGCAAAGCGAGGCGCGAATTGAAAAAGACGCGGTCCGCACTATTTGGCGGCATGTACTCCATGCTAACCGAGCCAGCTCCCGCTTGGAGCAAACTACCAAGATTTTGTACCAAAAATACCAGCCGGCTGGTATGGGTACGTGTCCGTTCGATGTATATCATTGAACCAGAACAATCCTGCTATGTCGGTACCCCCTCCGTGGTCAACTAGCCACACGTGTGAGAGCCATCTGCGTGCGGCGGCATTGAAGCAATGGCGCACGTGGAGGACCCGGTGACTTGCGTCTCGGCCATCGACCTTGAGCGGCTCGGAGCCCTGGACACGTGTACTGCCTCGAACGCCATTGAAAGGCTTAACGTGAGGCTTCGCAATGAGGGTTTCATTTCCGGTGCGGTGCGGTGCCAGTTTCCAAATCTTCCCCCCATGCTCGGCTACGCAGCTACCGGGCGAATCCGGACGGCCACGCCCCCAATGGCCGGCAACCGCTGCTATTATGACCGCATGGATTGGTGGACTTATATCTCCTCTGTTCCCGATCCCCGGGTCATGGTCTTGGAAGACGTCGATCATCGACCCGGAGTCGGCGCGTTTGTCGGGGAGATACACGCTACGATCGCCCAGACCTTAAGTTGCGTGGGATGTGTAACGAACGGCGCGGTCCGTGATCTGCCCGAGGTAGAAGCATTGGGGTTCCAATTATTCGCGGGCGGTGTATCCGTATCAACCTCCTACGCGCATATAATCGAATTCGGTGAGCCGGTTGAGATTGGCGGCTTGAAGATTCGCCCCGGAGACTTGATCCACGGCGACCGCCATGGTGTGCAGACGATTCCTCTGGAAATTGCAGCGGAGGTGCCCGCGGAAGCGGCCAATATCCTGGCGGAAGAGCGCAAACTCATTAAGTTCTGCCGCTCCCCGCAGTTCTCTTTGGAAGCGCTGGGGCAGCGGCTGCGGCAAGTCTCCGAAACATGTGATTTGCCCTGGAGGCCGCGGTGAGGCTTGGTTCTATGAATTCGATCCGAACGTTCTTCCTCATCGGACTGGCCGTTACCTGGGTTGGCATTCTGACATCCTGCGACACCGGAGGGAAAGTCCAAGCTAAAAACCCAACGGACTCAGGTTCTGCTGGGGTTTCCGTGGGTGCCGTCAAGGTCGGGAGAAAAGCTCTCGAGCGTACGCTCACCGTGTCTTCGGAACTGGTCCCGTTTCAGGTGATCGACGTGTATGCGAAAGAGTCCGGCTTCGTGAAGGAGCTCAACGTCGATTATGGTTCACGCGTGCAGGCGGACCAAGTCTTAGCTACCCTCGAGATCCCCGAACTGCAGGCGCAGTTAAAGCAGGACGATGCCGCGATTAAGAATGCTACGGAGCGAATTACGCATGCCGAAAGCGAATTGAACCGCGTAGAAGCCCAGCACAAGGTGATGCAACTGCAGTTCGATCGATTGAACGGCGTCGCTAAATCGAAACCAGGACTGGTCGCGCAGCAAGAGGTAGATGATTCGGAGGGAAAGGCCTTAGCCACCGCCGCGCAAGTTGAGTCCGGGAAATCCAATCTACAGTCGGCCCAAAGCGAACTCGCGTCTGCTCAGGCGAAGCGGGAGCACGATCAGGTGTTGTTCGACTATACGAAAATTACGGCGCCGTTCGCGGGTGTCATCACACAGCGCTTCGCAAATCTAGGAACACTCGTCCAGGCGGGCACCGGGTCAAGCACTCAGGCACTGCCGCTGGTGCGGCTTTCAGAGGACGATAAGTTCCGGCTGGTGATTCCTGTACCGGAGTCTTACGTCCACTACATTCATATCGGCGATCCGGTGAGCGTCATGATCGCATCGCTGAATCGAAGTTTCCCGGGGAAGGTTTCCCGATTCTCCGTGGACGTAAGGGAAGACACGCGGACGATGCATACCGAAGTCGATGTGCTGAATCCTCAACGCGTTTTGCTGCCGGGGCTCTATGCGGAAGCAACGGTCAGGCTGGAGCACAAGGACAACGCTGTGTCGGTCCCGCTTCAGGCGGTGGATCACAACGGCGATACGACCACAGTGGATGTGGTCGATCCGTCGAATAAGATCGAACCGCGCCCGATTGTGCTCGGCATCCAGACAGCCACGGATGCGGAGGTGGTTTCCGGCTTGAAGGAAGGCGAACTGATCGTCGTCAGTGATCGAAGCAGCCTGAAAGCGGGCCAGGATGTTAAACCCAACCTGATCGAGCTGATGCAATACAAGAACCCGGACGAACCGCACTAAGGCCAAGGATTCCCCATGCCGCGTTTTTCCATTCGAAATCCCTATTTCATCGTGGTCGTCTGCCTGGCTCTGGCTGTCATTGGCATCAACGCTCTGGCCCGGATGCCGGTGGACCTGTTTCCGCCCATCAACCTGCCGGAGGTAGTGGTGGCGACCTTTTACAACGGCATGCCTCCGCAGGACATCGAAGTGGACATCACGAATCCGCTCGAACGGTTCTTCACCCAGGCGAGCGGTATCGATCACATGGAATCGCGCTCTTTGCTGGGAGTCAGCATCATTAAAGTTTATTTTCAACCAGGCACTGACGCGGATGCGGACGTCACGCAGTTGTCGAATTTAGCGCTTGCTGATCTAAAGCGTCTGCCGCCCGGAACGTTGCCGCCCCTGGTGCTGAAGTTCGACGCCTCCAGCCTTCCCGTGTGCCTGGTGACGGTGAAGGGTGAAGGTCTCACGGAGACCCAGCTTCACGATCTCGCCCAATTCCAAATCCGAAATCAAATTGCAGTGGTAAAGGGCGCGGAAATCCCCGCAGTGTTTGGCGGCAAGTACCGGCAGGCCATGATCTACGTGGATCCCTACAAGCTGCTCTCGCGGCAAATGAGCGTCATGGACGTGGTCGACGCGGTCAACAGCAGCAATCTTATCTTACCGGCAGGAGACGTCAAGATCGGTTCCAGCGACTATTACGTCTATTCCAACAGCCTGGTTAAGAATGTCGAGGATTTGGATGATGTGCCGATCAAAACCGTGGACACCCGGTGGGTTTCGGTGCGAGACGTCGGCCAAGCTAAAGACGCCAGTCAATTGCAATACAACATAGTACGGATTGACGGCCAGAAATCCGCAGATATTCCCATCATGAAATCCGGGGGGGACAGCAATACCATTCAGGTGGTAAACGACGTCCGTGAACTGGTGAGGCACCTGTTCGACCTTCCGGCGCAGTTAGTGACCGATATCGTCTTCGACCAATCCGTATTCGTCAAACAAGCGCTCAATACGGTTCTACATGAAGGCGCTATCGGGCTGGTGCTGACTAGCATCATGATTCTGCTGTTCCTGGGGAGCATGCGGGCGACCGGCGCGGTCCTGCTCTCTATCCCGATTTCCGCCCTCGCGACCTTTGTGATTCTCTACATGATGGGCAGCACGGTCAATACCATGATCCTGGGTGGACTAGCGCTGGCTTTCTCCCGCGTCATAGACAATTCGGTGATCTCACTCGAAAATATCTACCGGCATTTGGAAATGGGCTCATCGCCGGCGGTCGCAGCGGAACAGGGCGGAGCCGAGGTGAACCTGGCGGTGCTCGCCGCAACACTCGTGGATGTAGTCGACTTTTTCCCGGTAACGTTCCTGTTCGGCGTCAGCAAGTTTCTGTTCTCCGCGCTGGCTCTCGCGTTCTGCCTCGCATTGTTGGCTTCTTTCGTCGTGGCGATGACCGTAATTCCGCTATTCTGCTCCCGCTTTCTCAAGGCGGTGCCTGGCGGGCACGGAGAACACGGTCCATCAGAACACGAGGATCTCTCTTGGGGCGGCCGCTTCAATGCGTGGTTCAACCGGCAGTTTAATAAGCTGCTGGACACTTATGAAAGCTTGGTCCGCCGCTCACTCCGGCATCCCGCTCTGACGCTCGCGCTGCTTCTCGGAATTTTTGGCGCAAGTCTCACGATCTATCCGCTGCTTGGCCGGGCGTTCTTTCCACAGACGGATGCCGGACAGTTCACGGTGAACGTGAAGGTCCCCACTGGAACCCGCATTGAGGTCACCAATGACTACGTGGCAAAGATCGAAGACCTGATCCGCCACATCGTCGATCCGAAGGATCTTAGGATGATTCTTTCGAACATCGGAGTGGTCAACGACATCTCTTCTCTGTATACAACCAACGCCGGAATGTACACGGCCACCATCCAGGTAGCTCTGAATGAAGGCCACATTGGCAGCAGCTTTGAATATATGGATCGCGTTAGAGATGAAATGGCCGCGAAGTTCCCGGACGTGCGCACCTTCTTCCAGAGCGGGTCCATGCAGGACGCAATTCTGAACCAGGGGCAGCCCGCTCCAATCGATGTACAGGTCAATACGCGCGATCTCAACGTGACCTACGCCACCGCGCAAGACCTCGCCCGCCGCATCCGCCAGCTTCCTGGCGTCGGCCAGATTTACATTCCGCAGGATATGAACTATCCGTCGATCCGAATGGACATCGATCGCGTGCACGCCGGCGAGCTGGGACTGTCGCAAAAAGACGTGGTCGACAATGTGATCACCGCACTCAATTCGAATATCATGATCGCGCCCAATTATTGGGTGGATTACAAGACGGGAAACGACTACTTCCTGAGCGTTCAGTATGCGGAACACGGAGCAACCGCCATCCATAATCTGGTGGACCTGAAGCAAATCCCTTTGCGCGCGCCTAATCTGAAGTCTCCTACCACTCTCGATTCCGTGGTGAAACTGGTGAATCTTCAGTCGCCCACCGAAGTCGACCACTACCAGATTCAGCGTGTCGTCGATGTGTACGTCACGCCCTCCGGTGAGGATCTCGCCAAAGTCCGCGCTGGAATTCTCCAGACCATCGCGGACGCCAAGCTGCCTTCCAACATCCGCGTTACACTACGGGGCATGGTCAACAGCATGGATCAGTCCTTCAAGAGTTTTGGATTGGGCTTCGGTATTTCGTTCATTCTTCTCTTTCTCATACTGGTGGCGCAATTCAAATCCTGGGTCGATCCGTTTTTGATCATGCTGGCGATTCCGATGGGCTTCGTCGGGGTGCTTATTATTCTGCCGCTGACGCACACGACTCTCAACGTGATGTCGCTGATGGGCGTGCTCATGCTGATCGGTATCGCGGACTCCAACAGCATTTTGATCGTAGACTTTGCGCACAAGTTGGAAGAACAGGGTTTGTCGGTCGCCGATGCCGTGATCACTGCTTGCAGAGTGCGCCTGCGGCCGATTCTCATGACTTCCCTGGCAACCATCATCGGAATGATTCCCATGGCGATGAAGCTTGGTGAAGGGGGTGAACAGTACACTCCCATGGCTCGCGCCATTATCGGCGGCTTGACCTCGTCGGTGATTCTCACGGTGTTCATCGTCCCCGCCGCTTACCTTCTTGTTTATGGCAGGAAAGAACGAAATGCGCCTCAGAATCAATAAAGCTTTTATCGTTATCGCGATTTGCGCCCAGAGCGCTATGGCCCAGGCCCGGCTAACCCTTCAGGAAGCTGAAGCGATGGCGATTCAGAATCATCCGCAAATTCAGGCAGCGCAAAATGAGGTCAACTACTCGAATCAACAGATCGTCGAAAGCCGTTCCGAGTATTACCCGACCGTCACAGGCGATCTGACTGGTTCGCAGGGCAACAATCTGTCGCGGATTGGGGCTGGGGATATTTCTGCTTCCCGCCTATTCGACCGAATCTCGCCGGGGGTGGTGGTTCGCCAGTTGATCACCGATTCCGGCCGCACTCCCAATCTCGTTAGCAGCTCACGTTTACAGGCCCAAGCCTCGGCACAGACTGCTCAAGCCACCCGCTACGATGTGCTCCTTCAGGTGAATCGCGCCTATTTCGACGTTCTTCACGCTCAAGCCGTGGTGAAGGTTGCCGAGGAAACGGTCAGTGCGCGCCAGCTTTTGAGCGATCAGGTTACCGAGCTTGCCAGGAACAATCTGAAGTCGCAGCTCGATGTCAGCTTCGCGGAGGTAAATGTGTCCGAGGCAAAGCTCCTTCTGCTGCGCGCGCAAGACAGTGTGCAGGGGGCTGTTGCCGAACTGGGCAGGGCGATGGGGTCAGACCAGCCGGCCAATTATCAGCTCGCGGAGGAACTTTTGCCGGCCGGCCCGCCGGCCACCACCGATCAACTGGTGGCCCAGGCTCTCGCCAACCGCCCTGAACTTGCGGGCCTGCGCTTTACACGCGATGCAGCCTACAAATTCGCGGACGCGGAGAAGGACCTTTCCCGGCCAACGGTCAGTGCGATCGCGGTGGGCGGGTTTAATCCGTACATCAACACGCCTCCCACCGCGCCCATTCCGCCTGAATACGAAGGTGTCGCCGCAAATGTCAGCATACCGGTATTCAACGGGCATCTGTTTGCGGCGCGACGCGAGGCTGCAAACCAGCGCGCAATGGAAGCCGACCAAAGGCTTCGCGACGAGCAGCAGCGAATTTCTCGCGACGTCCGGGTCGCCTGGGCCAGCGCCAACGACGCGTACCAGCGGATCGACGTCACCGCGCAATTTCTTCGACAGGCAGCCCTCGCGTTGGATCTCGCTCAAGGACGTTACAGTCTCGGTTTGTCCTCTATCATCGAGCTGACCCAGGCTCAATTGAATCTCACCAGCGCTGAGATCGAAAATCTAAACGCAAAGTACGATTATCAGACCCAATACTCTGCCCTCCAATACACCATTGGCCTTCTGCGCTGATCGCGGGTTGAATTAGCGCGTGCGCCATGGCAGCCTAATATTTCGTGAGGTGCAGGGTTTTCCCCTGCGGCGCATTGCCATAGCTTTGGCCATTCCCCCGTGTGGCATGTTGGGCCTGCTCATCTGGCAAGTCGTGCTTGGGCATCCCTGGGGAAAGCAACCCATGTCCAACGTCAGCGTGGTCTTTTGGACCTCATTCCTTTGGCTGATCTATGTCCGCCTCATCACTGTTCGGTTGATCACCGAAGTTCGCGCGGGCGAACTCGTAGTCGCGATGCGCGGGCTTTGGCCAGCCCGCCGTATTCCTCTGGCTCGTATCCAGTCGGTTGAAATCGTTACATTCGATCCGGAGCGCGACTATGGAGGCTACGGGATCCGTTCCAGCCGCCAGGGAAAGGCGTACATCGCCAGTGGCAATCGTGGGGTTCGCCTGAAACTCGCAAATGGCGGGACGTTCCTCATAGGGTCACAAAGACCCAGCGAATTAGCCGGCGTACTGCATAGTTCGGGCACGCACCCCTAACCGGCGTACTCGCCCTCATTTTCTTCAAATACCCGTCTCTATTGGGGAGTGTTTTTCGAATTGGCAAGATAATACTAGTACTTACACCCCTCCCAGAACGTTCCAATTTGAAACACCTTGTGCTCGCCGAATCTCTGAACGAGTAGAAAGGATGCGTCACAACATGGAACAGAGACTTGGATTCGCAATCGCACTTGTTGCCGCGCTAGCGGGAGCGAACAATGCTCGCGCAACGACAATCGACCTCGGAACGTTCTTGGTAAGCCCGGAAGGGACATTCCTATATCAGGAGGAAAGCGACACGTGTGCCGCGCCGGGCGCGACGGCAGGCTGCAACAATAACCCCACATTTATCGACCTTGGCCAATACATCGGGGACACGATCAGCATTACCGACGTAGGTTCATTGTGCGTCTACTACCCGACTCCTGGGGGCACTTGCACCCTATATTCGGCGTCGGCCTCCTACTTAGGTGGGGTCTTCGACACGAACGATACTCTTTTGGGGCCGTCGAACATAATTCGACTGCCCGGAGAGGTCCCGTCTGGATTGCCAAACATCGATACCTCTAACCTAAATACGTTCACCGGAGATGTGAACACAACGATCCCTGATGACTTCTACCTGCCGGCAACCATCGTCGTGGCAGCGCAGTATTTGGTGGTCGGGACGCTCGATAGCGCTTATATCGACAACAGCGGAACCACTCCCCCGACGTTTGGCGTGGACATCACGGTCAACACGGGCTCGGCAACCGTGAGTGATGTGCCAGAGCCGGGTTCAGGATCTCTCCTCTTCGCGGGAGCCGCGTTGTTGTGGTTTTCGCGGCGCAAAGCCTTCTTGAGGGGAAAATCCTAACGCGGCGCTGGATTGAAACGAAGGAGCCGGGTTCGATCTTCTCCGATGGTCCCGTGGTGAATATCTTCTTCACGAATGATCCCAACACCTTTTTCAAACCAGATGTCCGCCGTCATGCCGGAACCGAGATAGTGCGAGATGGAGGTAACGTGAAAAGTGTTCTGTTTGTCGGGAGCGGCTGGATCACGAAATTTCACTCCCACAACCTCCCAATCTTTCGCGGCGGCGGGCGGGCGCAGATTCATGAAGTGCGGCGCGCCCCACATTTTATGCACCACGAGCGGAAAACAGAAGTCTGCGGCGAGATGCCCCGCGAATAATTCCTCGCTGAAAGCCGGGGTGAGGTGATGGTTGAGCGGTTCCCAATCTACTTCACTCGAGTAAAGACAATCGCCGCGAATCAGATACGCAAAATCGCCCGTTACGTGATAGCCGGCCGGCGGAGACCCATCCACGAGTCGAACTCGTCTTCCGACCAGCGTGCCTTCAGGAATCGGCCATGAGCCGGTAATGGTCTCCTTGGTTTTCCAGCGGTGGATATCAAGATGCGCCCTTCCCTCGCCGGTATCATCGCGAGTCTCGTGCTCATAGATCCACCGGGTGCCGCTGCCGACGGGAAACCACTCCGTGACCGGGCTTTGAGCGAAGACTTGACTCGATATGATGGCGAGAGCGAGACAAAGCGCCCGCAGCCTCATGACAGCCAATTTTACTCCACCCGCTTAGCGGCCGGCTGCGCGATCGACACAACGCCAACGCGTTCGAGGAACTTGAAGTACTCCTCGATCACGTCCGGCGGCATGGGCCCGTACTCGGCGCTTACCATATCGCGAATTTCCAGCAGATTTCGCTTGCCGTCCACAAAGTTCAGAGCTTCGAAGCCAGTGAATCGCCCCATCGACGCGATTTTGAGTTTCGACGCAAAATTGACGTCGCCGGTTTTCTCCGCGAGCCAGATGGCACCGTACTCGGGCCGGAACAGATTCACGGGACCGCGGATAGCATCATTCCGCTTGACGAGGATCGAGGTTAGGCGGCTTTCCGCTTCGGTGGGCTTCGGATCCATGAGCGTGACCTTGCGTCCTGCGGCGACCTGCGCGGCAGTTTCTTTGAAGGTCGCTTCATCGGCTGCGTAGACGTTATCGATCTGCTTCCGGGCTCGCGTAATCGCGGCGCGCGACTCCGCCGACTCTCCCAGTTGCCGCAGAGTTTCTACGGTCTTAAGCTCGTGCTCATGGGACTGATGGATAATGTTGAGCGCCTCGCGGTACTGCACTTGAATGTCGTTGCCCGCCGCCAACGTATCCAGCGCCCGCCGCGCTTCACTTGCCATGCGAGCCTGAGCCTTGCCCGCGATGAACGATGCCAGACGCGGAACGTTGGCTGCATCCGCAGTCGCCATATAATACGCAGTCGCTGCGACGATAGTCACGGAACGCCGCATTTGAGTGGGATCAACGCCTGTGATGTTGTCCTCTCCGGGAGTAGAGTAGTGCAGCGGATGGCCGTATTCGACGGATGGAATCGCGATAAGCGCCTCATCCATGTCCTCGTGATCGCTCGGTCCCCAGAATTGCTCCACGGTATAGCGCATTTCGGCGCGCGTACCGGTGGGCGCAAACGTCGGGTCCGCCATCGGGCTATTGAAAGGCATGCGTTCCTGTTCGATGTTCGCCTCCGCGACGCCGCGGAAAAAGTCTTCGGCCACATCCCCGTAGAAATGCGGGAGCGAATACGGCAGAAGCGCCAGGCGCGGCACCGCGTGAGCTTTCTCCTGGTTGAACCCGGTCATGTCTACACTACAGAAAGAAAGTACGCGCCCGCGCAGCTCAGGATGTTCGTGCATCATCATGATGTCACCGAAATGCTCGGCGCTCCACAGAAAGCGGATGGTCCGCTTGGGCCGCGGAATGGTGCCGTCAATGACTACCTTGGTCAATACGCGCGCCATCTCGATTACAGCTCCGACGCCAGTCAGATTGTTTCCACCGCCGCCGTTACGGTAATTGTCGTGCCCTTTCACCCACACCTCAGGCAACGATGGATCGGTCCCACGGACCGTAGCTGTGACCTGCTTGTACTCGCCCGCCCCAAGCGTAGTCTTGACCAGGGCATGCAGAACCACTGGCTCTCCGCGCCGCAACGCCTGGCGGATTTCGGTCGCGTTGGACGCACGAATCGCAAAGAGAAACCCCGGTTGTTCGCCCTTCGGCCCGGACCAGGGGATGTACGCAGGACCTCCTGTGCGGTTTCCAAGCGAAGCCATGCCGCCGCCAGCCCCGCCGCCTCCGCGGTCATTCTCTGATGGAGCCATAATTAGTCCTGCCGCCCCGTATTTCCATACGGCCAGCCGATGTGCAAATTCGGCCGCTCCGCTGGCGAGCACCAGCTTACCTTTCACATTCTTGCCTTCGTAATCCGAATCCTGGGTGCCGTTTCCGACGTCGATGACCTCAGAAGTTATGTCGGCACTGGTGCTGTAGCGCCCCAGGACCTGCCGGTCGACCGCGAAGTCGGCAAGGCGCACGCCGCGAGGCTTGACCATGTCGAGAATGCCGACTTCGCCTTCCCACGCCGGTTCACCTACGAACGCCCAGTAGAACTTCTTCCCGTCCGCCGGGAAGCCTTCGATCTTCACGTCGGCCAGATTGTTGTCGCGGAGACGCCCGGCAATGTATTCAGCGATGTCGTCCTCGCCTTTCGAGCGCGTAAAACCCGTGTAGCGAGTCACGATATTGCGGAAATCGATGAGCGGTTCTTCTCCGGAACTGGCGTCGCGGATCGCATGAAAAATCGGCGTAGGCAACAGGGTGTTGGTCTGCGCCAGCACGACCGGACACACAGCCGCCGCGGCGGCCCACAAAATCTTGGATATTCTCATCGTTCGTCTCCTGGGCGATTCCTACTGTGATGATTTCGCTTCTTTGTGTTCGGGAACCATGCGGCTCATCGTCCGCCCCTGCTCCATCAGCGCCGGCATATCCGAATCGAGAAGATAGCCGTCCTTCTTGAGGGATGCGGCCATCGCTGCGAATTTGCTCAGATATTCAGCCGGGCTCGCGTAGCGCTCCTCAATGGAAGGGCGCGGATCGTTCTTCATCATCCGCTCGAAGCGCGTCTTGGGGAAGGGATAAGCAAAGATCGACATATCTCCGCAGTTGTTCTCAAGCGGCGCATTCCATCCGCCAAAAGTCTGGAGCGGCACGGCAACGGCTGGAAGACGGATCCCGCCTTCGGAAAGGCCGTCGGAATCGCGTTTGGGAACTATCAACCGAGCCTTGGGATAGTCCCCGGTGGGCGCAGGCAGCAAATACCGAGCCGAGGGATCGCCTGGAACTACAGAGATCAACTTCGTGGGAGGCGGAGGCTCGTTCGCCGTGACCCAGCGGGTAACGCGGATTAAAGCAACGCGAGTCAGCGGGTGCCAATCGAGATTCGCGCGAGGCATATCGCAATTCTGCGCGTCGGCCCCCAGGATGATGCCATGACTCGCTCCCGCAAAATCCCAGAGCCGGACCGTCTCTGGAATGGGCGCGTCCTTGGTGCTTGAGCCGCCCGTGCGCACCAGGGACAAGCGGCGGCGAATATAATCACCCTCCACATTCGTCGCGATGATCTTGGGCAGCTTTTCCCCGCGCTTGACCAAAGGAGCGAAAATTTCCTCATAGGTGAACGGGAAGGCCGAACTGTCGCCGGTAATCGTTAAATCGAGAGTCTTCGTACTAACGCCTGCCGGAGGAATAAAAGGCATCGTCCCGCTCTGGCCCACCTTGGGCTGAAATCCATCAATGACCATCCGGTCGCCAACGTGATTGAATCCCCCGTAGATAAACGACTTCAGAAAGCGCGAAGACTGCGACTGCCCGGATCCGATCGCCCACCGGATCGAGCCCGCCACGGGATTCGCCGTTCCGGCTCCGTCCTTGGTTTCGAATCGCAAGAAGGCAGCGAAGTCGCGGACCGCAGCGAAACCGACCGCGAGAAGTGGCGCGGAATGCCCATTCGAATCGGTATACTGCGGCAGGCGAATTCCCCTGCCCTCCTGCCAGTGCACGTTCACGATGGTGTAGCCGTTGTCCTCAAGGAATCCGTTGCCGGCGGGCTGACCGGCGTTGGAGCCGAAGGGAGTATTGTACAGGCCGTTCGTGATCGGGCGTCCACCGTTTTCGGCATCCACTAATAAAACGTGATTGCCCGCAGAAGGCTGCTCCGGAGCCAGAATCGTGAACTCGCTTCCGTATTCAATTCGCCCGTCGGCGCGGCGCGGTGCGCGATTAGGAATCGGTTCTTTACCGTCGAGGCTGCCGGTGAACGACCCTGAGATTTTCACGTATGGGCCGATCTTGGAGTTGTAGAACGGTTCCCGGCTTTTGATCTCGATCCGGTCTACGGCTGCGAACGCTGCCTGGCCGGCAGCCAAAAGCAAGACGATCGTGGTCTTCACTTGCGTCCTCCTCACTTCTTGAAGATGCTTTTCGGGATCATGCCATGAATGCCCAAAGTGCCATCCACACACTGCGTGACGACAAAGTCGATGCCGACGCTTGCAAGTATATATGCGTCATCGTGCGTCATCTTTTTCTCGGTCATCAAAAAATCGATGTTCTCGAGGATCGCTTTCTTCATGGCTTCCATCAGGTCCGGATCGAGCCCCATGGTGATGTAGTGCGTGGGCGTTTCGCCGCGCGGCCACTTCAAGTGCATATCATGCCGCACAATGAATTGGAACGTGCCGGTCAGCGAGGTTTCGAGCGCGTTCCGGTCCACTTCCCCCTCGCCTTGTCCCGCGTGCCCGTCACCCACTTCAAACAGCGCGCCAGGCACGTGAACCGGGATAAAGAGAGTCGAGCCTTCCACCAGGTCCCGGTTATCCAGATTTCCCGCATGAATGCCGGGCGGCCCGGCGCTTATCTTCCCCATCGACGCGGGCGGAGCCACGCCCATGCCACCAAAGAATGGGTGTAACGGGACGTCAACTCCTGGGGCAACGTGCGCAATCATCTTTTCCCGGTCGAGCGGAATGATCTTCGATGGTCAGCACCGGCTTCGCTTCCGCCCAATAGTAGCCCCAGGCGGTGGTTTCGGGAGAAACCTTCAGTATATAACTCGCGGCCGGGAGTAACGCGGCCGAAAGAACCGCCAACCGGAGATTACGCGTAATCATTTCTAAAAAGTGATTCGGCCGGTCAATTGAATGGACCGGGGAGCCGCACCCTCCGCCGTTTGTGTAGACGTGATGGTCCCAAATGCCGCGGTACCCAACGACGTATTGGGCAGACCGAGGTTCAGATGATTAAAGAGGTTCGAAGCTGCGCCTTCAAGCTGCATGCGCACGTGTTCCGTAAACTGGAATGTCTTGAACAAGGATACCGATATCGCCTGCGTTCCAGGGCCTTCGACCGCACCGACGGGCGAATCCCCGTAGCGGCCAATGTTGTTCGGCGCGATCGCGAACGCAGCCGAGTTGATCCATTGACCGGGAGTCTGGTTCGTGGGGTACAGGGGCGCTCCCGAGATGATATCCGCGCGCCCGGCTCCGATGATATTAACGAAATTAGTCCCGGAGGGATCCGCGCCCGGGACCGCGACCGCGATATACGGGCCGGTCTGGAATAACAGGACGCCGGCGAGTTCCCACCCGCCGAGAAGCGAATCCACGGCCCGGTTGGCGTTACCCAGCAACGCCCGGCCGTGTCCGATCGGCAAGTTATAAATGAACGTTGAAAGTAACCGTTGGCGTCGCGTGAATTCGACATTTCCATAATCCAGATTAGGATCAAAACGATCCTGAACCTGACCGCCATTCTCCCCGGTGAAAGCGGTTTGATTGTAGCCCGGCTCATTCGACAGGTTTTTCGCGAAGACATAGCTGGTTTGGAATTGAAGACCTTTCGAGAAGCGCTTGTTCACGGCAGCGGTGAAGGCGTCGTAATTACTTCGGGCTCCGTTGACGTTCAGCTTAATGTACGACCACGCCGGATACGGCCGGCTGGGCTTAACCGTGGCGTATCCCACGGTATTCGGAGCAACCTGATTTCCGTCGATGTAATAACCCAAATCGGTTCCGTGGCTGCCATCGTAGGAGAGCCGCAATCCAGTGTTGAATCCAAGGTCGCGCTCGAGGGTGAAATTCCACTGCTGAACGTATGGATCTCGATAGTTAACGTCGATGCATGCCAGAAACTGAGCCGTGCCGGGCGCAGCCGCCAGGCTGGACGGGAATGCATACGGGAAGCTCAAAGTAGGTTTGCCGTTTACAATCGAGTTGGTGAAAGCGCCGTTGTAGCTGGTCGGAATGCCCCATTGCGAAAACAGCGCGTTGCCAAGCAGCGTCTCGATGAATTTGCCGTAGCCGCCGCGGATAACCGTTTTGCTGTTTCCGAAGGGAGGGTACGCAAACCCAACTCGCGGCGCAAAATCCGTCTTGTCGGAATTGCGCAGGGTCTGAGGATACCCAGCCTGACTCGCGGTTATGAATGGAGTCGGAGCCACGGATTGAACCAGATCCTGATCCAGTCCATTTGCTCGCTTATCGGGGATCAGCACCGCCCCGTGAACCGTGACGCCGTTCACCACCGCGTTGTTGTTCGGGAGCCATGTCGCGGTATTGTAATCGGTGTCGTTAAACATCGGATGGTACTCATAGCGAAGTCCGTAGTTCAATGTGAACCGTGAATTGACTTTCCAATCATCCTGGACGAACACCGCATAATGCTGGGCCTTCGCATTCGCGTCGGTCGCGGTAACGGTGGCCACGCTGGTGGAGTCCGGTATGCCAAGCAGGAACGCACCAAATGGATTCCCGATCGCCGAGGCAGTAACCGAGTTATTGAAGGTGAATATGCCCATGCGCGTAGCGGCGAAATTGGCGTTGTAATATCCCGTAAGATATCGATAATCACCGCCGATCTTAACGGTATGCTTGCCCCGCGTCCAGGTTATGTTGTCAAGCATCTGGCGGGTGCTCGTCCGTGCGTACTGGGAATACGTGGAAGCCGTGGTTTGAAAGCCCGTGATCGCGAAGGCAGGCACCGCGGCTCCGGGCGGGGGAACTCCAGGAAGACCCAGCCCCAGTTCGTTCTGAATGTTTGCGGCGGACAGCCCGAAATTAGTGGACGAGTTGGAACCCGTGTAACCAGCCCGGAATTCATTCACCAGGGTTGGCGCCAGGATATAGTTGTAGGCGCTCGAAAGGGAAAAGTCATTCTCCGGCTGAGAAATAGGACCCGTCTCCACTGTCCCGGTGGGTGCGGTTTCCACCGCCCGCCGCTTGTAAGTAAAGCGAGCGAACGCCGACTGTTTCGCGGTGATGTTTTAGTCCAGACGAATATCGCCCTGATTACTGCTGAGCGGCGTCGGGAAATTTTCAGCAAAGTTATTCGCAATCGCCGTCGGTGAGCCCGTATTGGGGAGCGGGAACGAATATTTGAGCGCATTCGCCGAGAGGTGGCGAGATCCGCGTGATTGGAATCTGATTCCCCGCGAACGGAACCCCAGGCGTCAGCGGGTCCAGAACGGTCTTATAAGCAGAAAGATTCCCGCTACGCAATGCGAGCGACGGGACGCTCTCTACCAGCGGGGACTCTTTCGGAAGTTGCAGGCCCTCATAACTCATAAAGAAGAACGTCCGGTTGTGCCCATTGTAGAGCTTTGGAATGAACACCGGGCCTCCGCCAAAGATCCCGTAATCGTTCATGACCAGCTTGGCCTTGATGGCAACGAACGGACTTCGGGCGTCATAATCGGCGGCCTGGTTGTTCTCGAAAAGGCCTCCGTGAAATGCGTTTGAGCCGCCCTTCGAAATCGTCGTGATGTCGCTGATACCGCCGTATTCCGCCGCGTTGTTGACCTCACTGACGCGGATCTCGGCGATTCCGTTAAAGGATGGGAACAGTTCCGCGATCGGCACGTAACTGCGCGGACTCATGGTGCTGATACCGTCGATGCTCATGGACAACATCGCGGGTTTGGAACCGGCGACGGAAAGGTTGCCGCTGTTATCCGTAAGCACGCCAGCTTGGGTCGTCAGCGTGGTAATGGCGCTGGTTGACCCTGCGCCTCGAGAGGCGATGGCGATGGGAAGATCGTTCAGTTCTCTTCCAGTCTTAGTCTCGGCCAGATTGGACACATCGGTCGTGATTACGGGCGCGGCCTCTTCCACGGTGACCGCTTGGGTCTGCGTTCCCACGGCCATGTTGCCGTCGACGCAAACCGTCTGCCTGGCCTGCAGAACCAAATCCTTGTAGGACGCGTGTCCAAAGCCCGGCGCTTCCATGCTGATTTCGTACGTGCCTGGCTCCATGTTCACAAACTCGTAGGAACCGGTCTGATCCGTGACGGCGGTTCGCGTCGCGGAGGTTCCGGTATTCAGCACGGTGACGGTGCAGTTCACGATCACGCTTCCGGACGGATCGCGCAGGGTCCCGAGGAAGGCGCCGAAGGTTGACTGGCCCCAGGCCAAGTTGCCGGCTAGCTGAAGAAAGATTAGTAGAGCGCCGCAAATGAGGCTCCCCGATAAGCGGATGGGTAGGCGGACAAGGCGGGCTACGCCTGTCCGGTAGAATTGCATGTTTGTATGAAGATCGATCGAATTGCCCCTGTTCTCCGCCGCGAAATAGCGCAAACGTGCGCGCAGCGTGACTTACGGCCAAAAGCTCCGATCCGGGCGACGAAGCAGGATCGATGCTCAATAACGGCTCACGGGGAATTGAACGTCGAGGGTCTTCCGCAACGTGTCAGCGGGGCGTTAGCTCAATTCTGCAAGTTTGCCTGATAGTATGGGCCATAGAAACAGAGCTTGTCAAGGGTTAGCCTTTCTTAAACCTTGTTGACGGAGAGGCTACGAAAGTATAAATAAATTGAAGGCCCATTGATGACATTCTTCTTCGAATTCCTATTGCCCCCGGTGGTTGATAACACTATTCGGGGAATGAAATTTCCCGTGTATCTGTTCATGCTGATCGCGATCGTCAGCACGGTCCGAAGCTGCATACACATACTGGCGCCGGACGGCGGCGCGGGTTCAATCGCGGGAATGGACCTGTCAGTCGCGGGCGCTCCGGGCATTATCTTCTCTTTCGCGCTGTGGGGATCCGCTCAATTGATCTATGCCTTCATTCAGCTCGCGGTTGCCTTCCGCTACCACTCGCTCGTGCCGTTCATGTATCTACTGCTGTTCGTCGAAACTCTGCTACGCATGCTGGTGGGCCACATGAAGCCGGTGACTTTCTCGCACACGCCGCCGGGCGCGTACGGGAACTACGTGACGCTGCCGCTGGCCGCTCTGATGCTCATCCTGAGTTACGCGACGTGGCACCGGACTTAGCGTGAGTGAGGTAAAATCATTCCGACCCTGAAATACGGAGGCCCCGATGAATACGTGGCTGCTCGTGATGTTCGCGCTTCTGGCTCCTCTGTCATTCGGTCAGCAAAGCGTGCCTGAAATTCCCTTCGATTCCGTTCCTGACTTCCTCAAGCTTCCGCCAGGGATGAATTTCGGCGAAGTCCCGGGCGTCGCCGTCAATTCCAAGGGGCATGTCTTCGTGTTCACACGCTCCAACAGCGCCTTCGGTCCGGCCTATGGTCCGGCGGCGGCGCAGTTATTCGAGTTCGGTCCCAAGGGCGAGTTCTTGCGCGAAATCGGGAAGGGTCTTTACGCCTGGTCCGAAGCCCACAGCGTCCGCATCGACCGGGACGACAACATCTGGGCCATCGACAAGGGCTCCGACATGATCATCAAGTTCAACCAGGCGGGCAGGGTCATCATGACGTTCGGCCGCCGGTCAGAATCGGCCGATCAGGGAGCTAAGCCTTGGGCGCACGTCGAACCGCCTCTCCCGCCCGTAGACGGGCTGTTCCGCCAGCCTACCGACGTAACTTGGGACTCCGAAGGCAACATCTACATCACCGACGGATACGTCAACTCTCGCGTCGCGAAATATGACAAGAGCGGCGACTGGGTAAAGTCATGGGGCGAAAAGGGGACTGCGCCAGGACAGTTTCGTATCCCGCACGCCATTGTGGCGGACCGCAATAACAACCTCTATGTGGGCGATCGTACCAACCGGCGCATCCAGGTGTTCGATACAGAGGGCAAGTTTCTGCGGATGTTCACCATTGACGTGCCCCCCGTTCCCGGAACCCATGCTGTCAATGGCAATACCCCAGCCGGCGAGCGCCTGGCCGCGGTGATTGGAGCTCCTAATTCGATCTGCATTACGCCTGGCCCTAACCAGGTGCTTTTCGTGGGAGAGAGTACCTTCCCGGGCCGGCTCTTCAAAGTCTCGCTCGACGGCAAAGTGCTCGGGGTCATCGGCCGCTCTGGACGTCAGTTGAAGCAGTTCTCCGGAGCCCATCAGCTTGCTTGCCCCTCGGAAAACGAAGTGTACGCCGCGGAAACTTCCAATTGGCGCGTGCAGAAGCTGATTCTCCATCCGCAAACGCCATCTTCCAGCTCCGGGCGCTAGCCCGCAAAGGGCCGATCGCGGCCCCCAATCCCCGGAGGCAATCACTCCGGCGGTCTACCGCGATCCAGGCTCCGTTCTGCGGGTGATTCCTTAGGAGTGCCGGGTTTATATAATCGCCACGGCGCGCGTGAAGCCTGCGGACGCGCTCCTGATCTTGAACGGAAAACACGAGACCAGGAAGCCGGTCGCCGGCAGCTGTTCGAGGTTCGCAAGCTTTTCAATATGGCAATATCCGGTCTCCAGGCTCGCCTTGTGACCTTCCCAAATGATCGACGGATCGCGCGATTCCAGAAATCGGCGCCGCGTACAAGAGAACGGAGCGTCCCAGCTCCAGCCGTCCGTTCCCATGACCCGCACGCCGCGATCAAGCAACCATAGCGTGGCGTCGCGCCCGAATCCGCATCCGGAATCCACGTACTCCGGAGTGCCGTACGCCGCCCCGGCGCGCGTATTCATCAGCACGATGTCGAGCGGCTTCAACCCGTGTCCGGTCGCTTCGACTCGCTCGGCCATTTCCGCGGCCGTGACGACATGTCCGTCGGCAAAATCGCGAAAATCGAGCTTGACTCCCGGACGATAGAACCAGTCGAGCGGGACCTCATCAATGGTCCAGGCGCGCTCGCCTCTATTCATGGTCGAAGCAAAATGCCATGGCGCATCGACGTGTGTTCCGTTGTGCGTGCTCACGGTGAGAAATTCCACGGCCCACGCCTCGCCGCCCGGCAACTGATTCGCTTCGAGTCCCGGAAACATCGCAAGCATTCCTGACAAAGACTGCTTGTGATCGGAGTACTCGATGCGCGGACTAAGCCCCGGCGGGTCTGCGGGTACCGTGTTTTCGAGCGGCCGGGAAAGGTCAATGAGTCTCATGTCTGAACCATGTGCTCACGTCCGTTATCGCGGCGCGACGGAGGCAGTAGCCCTTACCAAATGATCAGATCGTAGCGCTTGACGCCGGGGCCTTGCTCAGGATCCTGCACAAACAGGATCGGATCGTTCTTCAGATATTCAACGCCGATCTGTCGTGGGGAGATACCGGAACTCAAAAGCGCAGTCGCCGCGGCAGACACCTGCGGAGGCACTTCATGCATACTTCGGTAGGTGCTGTAGTCGATCGTAAACCACTGAAGGTCGGAAGCATTCACCAGCCAAGCGAAAAGAGTAGCGAGCATGACAGCGGCAGCGCCGAGGGCAGCGGCGCGGCCCCACTGCCGCCCGATACACACAAACCCGACTAAAGCAGCCATACCCAGAAGTTGCCAGCGAATCGCGTGCCAGAGCATCACGAGTTTCGCGCGTTTTTTGTAGGCGGCGACGGCGCCGGCATCGAGGATCGGCATGCCAAGCTGCCACAAGACGCTCTGCACGGTAGTCAGGGAAACGACGGACGTATCGGGTTTGACGCGCGTCGACAGATTCACTAGCGTGGCCATTGCAAGACTTTCTCCTGTGACCAATTATAGACGCTTAGGCACGCGGCGGACCAACGCGGTAAGGTCGTTAATAAAGGTTATGGACCGCGGACCGGTGGCAGCGGATCGAACTATGGTTCCGGAGGACCAGCCTGCGTGCCATTTCGATTACGGCGACGGCCGCCACCACGATCCCGATCGCAGCTTCCTTGCCGGTGGTCTGATAGGATGCCCGAGCTGGCATGACCAGCGCCACGCTCAGAACGGCAATCAGGACCACGCGCCAAAGAAATTTCTGCGTCAGGCCGGCCTCCACCTAAGGGACCGGCTGCAAGGCGTTAGCAGGAGTACACGCGTCGTCTTGAGCCATCACGTTCAGCCGTTCACGGCGACGCATCTCTGCGCGGAGGAGGACGGAAAGCCGGCGGCGCCGAAGGTTATCGTCGCCGAAGCAGTTACTGGAAGTCGCGGAAAAGCCCAAGAACATGTAGGCTTTCTCAGTCTTGCCGATCCGGGACGAGGGAAATAGCGCCGCAAGGAAGCGAGTTTGCGCCAAGTCCTGTTTGCGTGCGATCCAGTAGTGCTCGCGGTCGCAGCCGTGACCCACATGCAGGGGATCGCTCCAGGTGACACCCATAAGACAGCCACACGGGTTCCGGAAGCTCATTTTACCGTCCGCGTTGAAAGCGAAGACGCTCGCCAGTCTCTGATCAGAGAAGTTGGAGCGAACCCATTCTCGAACGAGCTGTTTCGAGTTTCGTAATTCTTTTTGAAATTTCATTCGTCCTCCCAAAGGGTAGCGGCAAAGGCCTTTTTTGATCCTAACCTTTTTTGGCTCGCCGTGGATGGAGCGCTCAGGCGTCCGCCAGGACGAAAAACGCGCCACCGGTTAAGGTGGCGCGCTGACTTGTTCGAAAAAGCAGCCCTTCCGGGCATAGCGTAACTATGCCTTCGTCTGGCGCGTGCCTTCTTTCGCGGTACGAATGATGTGCTCGGACGCCCGGAATGCCAGCGCCTCGATCGTCATGGTGGGGTGATTGCGGCCACCGGTGACGAAACTGCTGCCGTCCACGATGTAGAGGTTCGGCACGTCGTGGGCCTTGTGATACTTGTCGACCACCGACGTCTTGGGATCGTTCCCCATCCGGCACGTGCCGCGGTTGTGCGCTCCGCCGCGAGATTCGCTGACCTTCGGCGCCCAGACCTTCTTCGCTCCGGCGGCCTCTAGAATCTCGATCGACTTTTGCCGGAAGAACTCCATGTTCTTTACGTCGTCGGGATGGGGCGACAACGTGATGCGCATCGCCGGCAGACCCCAAGCGTCCTTCACTTCCGGGTCCAGATCGACACGGTTCGTCTCGAGAGGCAGCTGGGTGACGAAGGAACTGATCGTCAACCGGTGGTTCGCTTCTTCTCGAAGCGCCTTCTTGTAGCCTTCACCCCAGCGCGGCGCGTCCGGCGACAATCCTTCCAGGCCGAGCTCGAGCGGGGTCAGATAACCGCGGGCAGTCATGCGGCCGCCGCCATAGAATCCGCGCTTCGGATCCGAATGCACGTAATCCACGATGGCTGCGCCGGAAATGACGCCCTTGTACTCGTTCAAGGGATGTTCGAAGAGCGCACTGACGCTGACTCCATTGCCGTACATCACATTCCTTCCGACCACCCCGCTTGAGTTCGCCAGCCCGTCAGGGAAACGGGCCGACTTCGACATCAACAGCAACCGGGCGGATTCCCCGGCATTGGCGGAAAGGATCACGGCCTTCGCCTTCTGACGGACTTCGCGCTTCTGGGCATCGAAATAGATGACGCCGGTGACTTTACCGCTATTGTCCACCGAGATTTCGCGCACGTAGCTCTTCACGCGAATTTCACAGCGGCCGGTTTTCTCGGCGATCGGAAGCACGGTTACCGCCGAACTGGATCGCGCACGCACCTGACAGCCATAGCCCGAACAGATGCCGCAGTTGACGCACGCCGCTCGTCCCATATAGGGCTGCGAAATAATCGCCAGAGGCCCCCGTACAACCGTCAATCCGAGTTTGGCAGCCGCGGTGTTGAACAGCGCGCCCGAGCTCTTGAGGGGCACCGGCGGCACTGGATAGTCTTTGGTCATCGGCGCGAGAAAGGGCGAGTTCACGCGCATCCCGGAGATGCCCATCTCCCATTCGGCCTGCGTGTAGTACGGCTCGAGCTCCTCATAAGTGATCGGCCAGTCCGCCATGGATGTGCCTGAAGGAATCGTCTTATCGTAGGAGGCTTCTTGGAACTCGTACGGGAGGTGACGCCAGCTACTCCCGCCGTAGGTGACGGTGCCGCCGCCTACTACGCAGCCATAGCTGTGGTTGCCTGGAACGGCTTTGACTTTATCGTTCGGGCGGAATGTATTGCGCTGCTGAACGGGGTCACTCATCAGGCGGTCATCGTCGCTCAGGTTGCGATTCAGCCATTCATCCTTGTTGTATTCGTGTTCGCGCCCGTACTTTCCCCAACCTCCCTGCTCCAGGACCACGACCGAAAAGCCGGCCACCGACAACTGCTTGGCCATGATGCCTCCGGCGGCTCCGGAGCCGATGATTACGTAGTCGACCTCGGTTGATGTCGGATAATGTCTCATGATCGTTTCTCCTTCTACGCCTTAGGGGTGGGTTGGGGCTGCGCGTCGTAGTAACCGAAGGGCGGCTTAAAGTTCAGTGAATCGTCATAGCCGATGAGTTTCCAGCCAATTTTGTCGTAATTGCCGCCGTGCACCGGGCGGGAAAAGAATCCGATGACAGTGTGGGTGCGGACCGTCCGGAAGAAGGGCGTCTTCTCGATCGCGGTGAGCACCTTGATCTGCTGCTCGGAAGTCAGCGCCGAGAATTTCGTCGCATCCTGGTAGAGTTCCCGGGTCTTCGACTGGAGGTCCTCCAAGCCCTTAACATAGGCCGGCTGTTTGTTCTTGTCGAAAGTGGACAGAGCCCGGTCGATGAAGTACAGGCAGTGAGCTTCGCGTGCGCCGGGAGTTTCGTCGGTGGGAATGATCTGAGCCGCCACGGCCCCGATCTCCTCAGCCTGTGCCTCGGTGAAGAACGTGAGCCGCGGCAGTTGGCCCTCTTTCACGGCCTTGCGCACGTGATCCTGAGCAGCCAGAATTCCCGGGTAGTTGGCCGCGATCCACGCGGCGTTCACGCCGGTCACGGAAGCAAGCAGGAATGAACGTCGTGATTTCTCTTTGGTGCTCATGTTACTGTCCCTCCAGATAGGTCACACCGCGCAACTTATATCTCGCGGCATCCAGACTACCAGCGGCGATATCGTATCACATTTTTACGTGGAACACACCGGCCCTACGGCCTCAAATCGCACTCATTGCGCTTTAGCTGTCGTCGTCAATTCCTGCGTGAGCCAGTCGACCATCCGCTTATGGTGACGATCATCTCCGCCTCCGCATCATAGAGAGCAGCGAACTCCTCTACTCCTCGTTTCGGTCGCGCGAGCGCCGATGATGCCCGGCGTGGAGCGCCGACGGTATCAGGCCTGGGTCCACGTTCCGCTAGAAAGCGAAGGACGTTGTCGATCGGCGGCACGGGGATGAGCCGACCCTCATTTAATTTAAATAATGTTCGCGCCTTTCGCGCACCCGTCGAGGCAATTCGTTAGGGCTCATCCTGGGTCTCCGCGCGCGGGTACTTAGTTGCCCATCGGGAGGTTCATCAATTTCAATAGTGCCGGCCAGTGCGAGCTGGAGCGCAGCTCCTACGCGAAGGGGATTCGCACACCAGCGAGTATGGCGGGATCGCGTTGCTCGATAGCCTTGACAGCCCATTTCGCAGCTTGGTCGATTTCCGAACAGGTAATGTGGAAAGCGTAGAATCCTATCGCAGCGCCATATTTTGCGCCGTCTCCAAGCTTTGTAAGACCCTAGCCGCCCGGCCCCCGTCGCCGGCCATCTTGAGCACTCCGGCAAGAGTTCCTGTGACTACAGTGTTCCAAGGAGCCAAAGAATCCGCCTTTTGAGAGGCATGGACCGCCGCTTCCAGCTTTCCTTCGTGGGCATAGATCATGCTCAGGTTGAAATAGGACAAATAGTAGTTTTCGTCGAGTTCCAGGAGCCGGTGGAACTCCCTGGCCGCGTCCTCTTCCCTGCCGCCGGCCAGCAAACAGCACCCCAGAATTAGGCCGAAATACGGGTTGAGGGGATCTGAGTGAAGTGCACGCTCAGATTCCTCTATGGCTTCCGTCAGCCGGCCAAAATAAAGGAGAAAGAGACTATAATATTCGCGCACCCTGGACGAGATTGGATCGCACGCCCTAGCCAACCCGAACAGCCGTTCCGCCTCCTTCCAATCGTAGTCGTGACAAGCGATTATCCTGCCCAGCAAGGCAACAGAATCCGCCAGCGAGCCATCAATGTCCAGCGCCTTCTGGACCGCTGCCCGCGCCTGCGGCAACGCTTCCCGAGCCGGAAGTATGCCGAAGGTTGCCAACGTCGTGAAATAGAAGCCGAGTTCACTGTGGGGCAGCGCATATCCTGGATCGAGGGCTATCGACTGTTCGAGGTATTCCCGAGCTCGCTCCATTGATTCGGGGTTTAGCTTGTTGAACTGGTGCCGCGCTCTCAGGAGAGCCTCGTAGGGTGGAAGGATGGAAGTGTGCTGGGCTAGCGCGGGCTGGGCGGAAAGCTTCATCTGAAATGCTGCCGCGATCGCCGCCGCGATTTCATCCTGCAAGGCGAATACGTCTCCCATTTCTCCGTCGTAGCGTTCCGACCAGAGATGCGATCCGTCTTCGGTGCTAATCAACTGCGCGGTAACCCGGATTCGGTTCCCGGCTCGCCGCACGCTACCCTCCAGAACCGTTCGCACACCGAGAGCTAGTGCGATTTTTCTAATGTCCTGCTCTTTGCCCCGGAACGCGAAAGCCGAGGTGCGTGCGATCACCTTCAGGCCAGGAATTTGCGCCAGCAAGTTGATGATCTCTTCGGCGAGCCCATCGCTGAAGTGTTCGTCCTCCGGGTCGCCGCTCATGTTGGCGAATGGAAGCACGGCAATTGATAAGGACGGCGGCGGTCCTATCTCGCGGACCGAGGCGATGAACTTGTAGCCGCGCCGCGGCAGGGTCTGAATGAACACCGGATTTTGAGGCCGGTCACCCAGCGAGTTCCTGAGATCCAGGATATGAGTCTTCAGAATTCCTGGTTGAACGAAGGTGTTGGGCCAAAGCGCGTCCAAAATTTCGCGTTGAGTTACCAGGCGCCCTGCGTTTTCAACCAGATAGTGCAGGACGGAAAACGCTTTGGGCGTGAGCGAGATCTGGTCCTGCCCTCGCCAGAGGCACTGGTTCATCACGTCGAGGCGAAATGGACCAAACAGCTTCACAGGATTTGAAAGCTCCCGAGTTTCACGAGTTTACATCCTTTGCGGGGTCTGAGTGGCGACACTTCCGATGAAAATTCACCAATCGGGCACCGCAAATTCACGACTTATGCTTGCAATGGCCCTATCATTCGTTTCATTGAGCAAGAACCGGAGCTGTGTGTGCAGGAGAAGCATTAGAGGAGACCCATGAACACAAAATCGAATTCGCGGAATCGCAAAGGTCCTCGCGCTAGCGGTTGGCGCTGCGAGGGTCGGCAAAGCCCAATCCAATCCGGCGATGGAATGGAAGGCCCCCGGCTTCTCCGGTGCCTGGCCGTTCTTTTCACCGGCTGGGCTGCCGTCGCGTTGGCTGCACCTGTCACGTTCCACAAAGATATTGAACCGGTGCTACAGGCGCACTGCCAGAGTTGCCATCGCCCCGGCGAAATCGGACCCATGTCCCTGCTCACTTACAACGACACCCGGCCGTGGGCCAAGTCGATTCGGCAAGCGGTGCTGACCCGCAAGATGCCGCCGTGTTTTGCCGACAACAGTGTGCAGCACTATAGCAACGATGTCTCACTCTCCGCCGCCGACATTGATACCATCAAGAATTGGGTAGATACTGGAGCGCCGGAAGGCGATCCGAAACTTGCCCCGCCGCCGCGCTCATTTGTCGAAGGCTGGAACATCGGCAAGCCCGACATGGTCGTCGAGATGCAGGCTGCTTTCGAGATTCCGGCACGCGGAACCATCGATTACACTTACATTATCATCCCCACCAATTTCAAGGAAGACGTGTGGGTGAGGGCGCTCGAAGTCCGCCCGGAGGATCGCACCCATGTCCATCACATCGTTCTCTTTGAGCGTCAGGCTGGATCAAAATGGCTCCGCGAGTACCCCGCCGGAGTGCCCTTCGTGCCCGCTCCGCGCGAGGGGACCAAGCAGCGCACCAGCGATGGCGACCGAACGCTCGAAGGCTCACGTGCCGACGAATGGCTGGTGGGATACGCTCCCGGCGTCCAGGAGTATCGTCTGCCCGAGGGCACCGCGTTCCGCATCAGAGCAGGTTCCGATTTCGTGCTGCAGCTCCACTACACCACCAACGGAAAGCCGTCTTCGGACCGCTCGAAGATCGGGATGGTGGTCTCCAAAACGTCGCCCACTAAGCGAGCGTTCGTCGCCAGCGTTTACGATGCCAGCTTCGTGATCCCGCCAGGCGACGCCAACTATTCCGCGAAGGGCCAACTAACGCTCGCCTCAGACGCCCAGATCCTGGCCGCAGCCCCGCACATGCATCTGCGCGGCAAGGCCATGGACATGCGAGCCGTTTACCCCACTGGCGAATCCGAGACGTTGTTTCATGTGCCGAACTACGATTTCAACTGGCAGACCAACTTCTATTTCGCCGCGCCCAAACTTCTGCCGCGCGGGACTAAGCTCGAAGTCATCGGAACGTGGGATAACTCGGCCAACAATCGCTTCAATCCGGACCCGAGCGCTGAGGTTCGTTGGGGGGATCAAACCTGGGAAGAAATGCTGCTAGGTTTGACGACGTTGCAGATCGACCCCAACGCCGATCTGGACAAGCTGTTCCAGGCCCCGCCGAAGCCCGTGCAGCAAGCAGCCGTTTCAGAGCCGCGACCGTAGTCGCGACGCCGCCAAGGCACGAACCGCAAAGCAGGAAGCAGCTTTCGAATACGCGATAGCCTCCTAACCGAGAGTCGGGCCCTGAACCTCAATCGCTCTCACTGCGCTTTCGAAGTTGTCAATTCCTGCGTGAGCCAGTCAACCATCCGCTTCTTGTAGGCGGTCATTCGGTTGGCGGACTCCCACCATCGCAACCCGTGGCCTGCGCCCTCCACTGGGTATAGTTCGCAGGCGGACCCGCTCTTATGCATGGCCGCACAAAGATCGACCGATTGCTGGAACGGAACTATTTGATCAGCCGTGCCATGGATCAACAAAAACGGCGGCGCGTTTTCCCGAACCCAATTGATCGGAGATAATTCGCGTAGGTAGGCCAACAGGATTCCCTCAAATGGAGTGCCTTGGACCGCGCGCCGGAGGGAATCCGGAATCAGCGGCATGGTCTGAACCAGCGTGACCAGATCGCTGGGGCAATAAAATGCCACGACCGCTTTTACCGCGCCGTTCTGACCTGGCCGGAGAGCTGCCATCGCGGCAAGCTGAGCTCCCGCCGATTCGCCGATCAGCGCGATCCGATCAGGATCGATATGGTAGTCCGACGCGTGTGTCCGGATGTAGGCTACTGCAGATCTGACATCGTCCACCGCGCCGCCCAACAGCGCTGCGGAAGCGGCGAGCGTCGGCGTCGATTTCGGATCGGCCATATTGGCCATCCGGTAGCTGATCGAGAACCACGCCAAGCCGGCATTCGCAAGCGGGCTAAACAGAGGTTCGACACTGCGTTTGCGGTCCCCGGTTACCCACGCGCCGCCGTGGACGATCACTACGGCCGGAAACGGGCCGTCGCCCTCGGGCACGTCCGCGTCCATCTTCAAGCTGTATCCGCCCGGGTGCCCGAACTCTACATCGGAGAAAGAGATGCCGCCCGCCCGCAGTTCAGCGGCCGCGATCAGAAGCATCGGGATCAGAGCTGCGAAAACGTTTATTGGAACCAAATGCTTACGCCACACATCACGACCGCATGCAGCGCGACTCTCAGTCTCCCGCAACAATCCTTCAGACGCGCGAATCAAGGCGTAAGTTCCTCGCTACCATGGCTTCCCTCCTCGGCGCCCGTTCTCTCGGTCTGAGCCAGGACGAACCGACTTTTTCCACCGACGTGAAGGTCGTTAATCTGCTCGCGACCGTGCGGACCAAGAAGAACGAGATCGTGCGCGATCTTACCAAAAACGATTTCCTGCTTTCCGAAAATGGCCGGCCCCAGACCATCCGTTATTTCTCTCCCGAATCCGACCTTCCCTTGACCATCGGACTCATGATCGACACTAGCATGAGCCAACAGCGCGTGCTCGACGCCGAGCGCGGCGCAAGCTTCCGTTTTCTGGATCAGGTTCTGCGCGAGTCCAAAGATAAGTTGTTCGTCATGCAGTTTGACATGGGCGTGCAGCTACGCCAGTCGCTCACCTCCTCACGCAAGGAACTCGAGGAAATTTTGCCCTACGTCGATACCCCCACGCGGCGCGAGCTCAGCATGCAAACCGGCGGCGGCACTTTGCTCTATGACGCGATCGTGCAGGCTTCGGATACGGTCCTGAAGAACCAGCGAAATCGGAAGACCATAGTCGTCCTTTCAGACGGCGATGATAACGGCAGCACCGCAACCTTAGTGGAAGCGATTGAAGCGGCTCAGCGCGCCGACACACTCATCTACTCCATCCTCTTCACCGACGCGTTGTTCCCTGGTAGGGATGGGAGGAGTGTCCTGAAGCGGCTCTCCAAAGAAACCGGGGCGTCTTTTTTCGAGGTCTCGAAAAAGCAGTCGATCGAGCAGATCTACCAGGCGATTCAAGAGGAGCTTCGCAGCCAATACAGCTTGGGGTTTATTTCCGACCAGTCCAGTCCAATCTCCGAATTCCGTGTGCTGAGGCTTTCCACCAAACGGAAGGACCTGGTCGTGCAGTCGCGGGAGCGGTACTGGGCCAAGCCCTGACCACGGCGGATGTCCACCTTGCGGGTAGTGCGCTATTTCTGTGTCGCTGGCGATTCTGCTCGTGCGCTTGCATCAGCGATGGTTTTGTCCCGATAGACGCTCACCAATTCAAAAGCGATGTGTCGGCCAAGAAACTTGAAGACCAGAGCTACCATAGCCACGAAGATTCCGAAAGCACTACCTATAGCCCACCAAGCGCCCTTAAATGAATCGATCGTTCCGCGAATCGATTTCACATCTTCCTCTAGCTTTTCAATGCGATATTGGTTCAAGGTCCCTTGCTCGGACATCTTTCCATAGTCAAAGCCCGTGGGGGCCACGGGCTCAGGTGCGATTCGCAACTGTGTGCTTTTGTTGTCGGCAGGTTGAGACAGACAAAGGCCGGAGGCGAACAAGACCGCGAATGCCAGCGTTTTCACTGTTGAGGCCGCAATCTCAATGGTTTGGCTACGCGGGAGTCATCGACTACTCTTTGGATGTCCTGGAGGCTGATCAACGGATTCTTGGATCTGATCAGGTTTAATGTATTCTCATGCAGTCTGAGCAGATCTATACCGGAGACGATGACCTGATCCGTCGCGACCTGATGAGCTAGTACTTGGTTAAAACCAGCGACCCCGACGGTCATTGTTGGCGTGACGCATTCAAAGTGAGCCTCGTCGCAAGTGGAAGAAGCTCGCTCAACCTTTGTTGCGGCTCCATCTCGCGTGGGTGTATTCTCTTTCGTCTGCGTCTGCGCGTGGACTGAAACCAAACCACTACTCATCAGACCAACTCCGATCGAAAGCCCGATCAGTAAGAAAACGAGGTTGATCGTGCTGATCTTGAGATACGTCTTGGCATCCATGGGTTTTTACCGCCTGCCAAGAGCATATCAGAGGGCTCAGGCTGCTTCCAGTAGTTCCCACACGCTCCAAACGTGATCGGCGACGCCAGCGGCTATCGCGCGCGTGATCCGCAGGCTCTTGTGTACGCTACCGAATTTATACCAGAGGCCGCCACCAAGAGGGACACAGAAATAGCGCGCTACCCGCTTGCAGGTCGCCCACGATTGGCATTAGTCTAAACCGTATGATGAAAACTTTACTCGCCTGTCTGCTTTCCTCGGCGTGCATCTTCGCGCAAGCGAAAGTATCGGCCGAAAAAGAGGCCTCCATGAAAGCCGATATGGCTGGCCAGATCGATGGCATGCAGAAGCAGGCGCAGGTGATGGTAGACAGCGTCTTCAGCTTCGGAGAACTCGGGTTTCAGGAATTCGAGACCTCGAAATACCTGTCGGGAATTCTCGAGAAGGAAGGCTTCAAAGTGGAACGAAACATCGCCGGAATTCCGACAGCGTTCGTGGCCACCTGGGGCGAAGGCAAGCCGGTGATCGCGCTGGGCTCCGATATCGACGATATTCCGCAGGCCTCGCAAAAGCCGGGAGTAGCGTATCGCGATCCGATGGTGGAAGGCGCGCCGGGGCACGGAGAAGGTCACAACTCCGGGATGCCTCTGCAAATCCTGGCCGCGATTGCGGCGAAGCACGTGATGGAGCGCGAGCACCTCAAAGGCACGCTGAAGGTCTGGCCGGGCGTCGCCGAGGAGTTGCTGGGAACCAAAGCGTACTACGTACGGGCGGGCGTGTTTAAAGACGTTGATGTCTGCCTGTTCGCGCATGTCGGGGCCAATTTGGGTGTGGGTTGGGGCGCCAGCGGTGGTAGCGGGCTGGTATCGGTTGAATACCTGTTCAAAGGTGAAAGCGCCCATGCGGCCGCCGCGCCGTGGCGGGGAAAAAGCGCTCTCGACGCGGTGGAGTTGATGAGCGTCGGATACGAGTTCCGACGCGAACATCTGCGCCTCGCCACCCGCGTACATTATGTAATCAGCAACGGCGGTGACCAGCCGAATGTGGTGCCGCCGAACGCCTCCATCTGGTTCTATTTCCGTGAAGCCGACTACGATCACATCATGAATCTGTGGCAGATCGGCGACAACATGGCGAAGGCCGCGACGCTGATGACCGACACAACCTATACTTCGCGTCTGCTGGGCACCGCATGGCCGGGTCATTTTAATCGGCCGATCGCGGAAGACATGTACGAGAACATCAAGAAAGTGGGTTTGCCGCAGTGGTCGAGCGACGACCAAGCGCTGGCGAAAGCCTTCCAGACGCTGATGAAAGTTCCTCCGCGCGGGCTGGCAACCCAAATCGGCCCGCTGCGTGCGCCGCGGGTGCAAGCCGAGGCCGGTGAGGGCGACGTCGGACCCACCGGCGGCCCATCCGACGATATCGGCGACATCTCCTGGAATGTCCCAACCGTGGTGCTCGGTTATCCTTCGAACTTCCAAGGCGGACCCGGCCACAACTGGGCCAATGCGATCTCGATGGCGACGCCGGTTGCGCACAAGGGCGTGGTCGCGGGAGCGAAGGTGCAGGCGATGACGATTCTCGATATTCTGCTACGTCCGGAACTGGTCAAGAGCGCCTGGGACTACTTCAATAACGTCCAGACCAAGGACGTGAAATACAAAAGCTTCCTGCGGCCGGACGACCAGCCGCCGATCTGGCTTAACCAGAAAATTATGGAGCAATACCGCCCGAAAATGAAGGCGTTTTACTACGATTCATCGAAGTACGGCACTTATCTGGAGCAGCTTGGAATCAAATATCCGACGCTTCAACCTTAACTTGCTCCGTGATCCAGTCCGTCAAGATAGCGGATGCACCGGAGGAGCGTAATGGCGCGGAATCCAGCACACATTTAACGAAATCCTCGATGCACGGGTAGTGCAGGTTGGGATGCGGCGGAAGGTCCTCACGGCCTCCCGGATACGCGATTGACGGGCCGTTCAAAGGGGTGAGGTCGATTTCGCCCTCCGCACCGCGGATTCTGAATTCGTCTCGCGTTACCCGCGAGTGCCACCGCACGTCCACGATCGCCCGTACGCCATTTTCGTAATCGATCAGAACAGTGGCATTGTCCTCTACTTGAAGCGGCAGGACGACTGTGGAGAGTTGCCCGGTTACTCGCTTGGGCGCGCCAAACAAATAATTCAAAAGATCGATGCGATGCGATGCGTTGTCGTAGAGTGGGCCCCCGCCGGCACGCTGCGGATCGATCAGCCACTCGCGACCGGCGTTCAGGGATTCGAGCCACGTATGTGAGGTTGCCTCAGCGAATACCGGCTGCCCAATCGCGCCGGCGGCCATTAGTTCCTTTGCCCGATTCACTTTCGGATACAACCGGCGATAGTAGGCGATGCCGAGGATTCGATCCGCTTTCTCCGCCTCCTGCACCATCGAGCACGCCTCGGCGTAATTCATCGCCACGGGCTTCTCGCACAGGACGTGTCTGCCGGCGCGGAGGCACGCAATGGTTTGCGGCGCGTGTAAGAACACAGGGCTCGCCACGTACACGGCGTCCGCGCCGGACTGTGCAAGAGCGAGACTCAATTCCGTCCAGCACGAAACTCCATAAGGCTCGGCCTTCTTCGGGTAGCGGCTGACGATTCCCACCAACGCGCTACGCGGCTCGGCTTGGATCGCGGGCAGCACGCGCTTGGTTGTGATATCACCAACCTCTATGACCAGCCATTTGAGCATGTTTCCTCCTTATCGGAAGTGGTGGCCGATTTCGGCCACGTGGTGATGTTGAGCCACGAGAACAATTCATAACTGAATGATACTGAGGGACTTCACTCTGGACGAGGGATTGCACTTCCTGGGGCAGAGGTGGAACATGAAAAAAGGATTACTGGTTCTTGCAGCAGCGGCGATGACGTTGGCGCCGATGAGTGCCTCCGCTGCGATTCGGGGCGGTTTTGTGGTAGCGGCTCCCGTTTTCTATGGCGGATTTTACGCCCCGTTCTGGGGTCCGTATTGGGGTCCGGGGTATGTCGGTCCTTACTACGCGTATCCGAACTCGGGTGAAGTGAAACTGGACACCAAGGTGAAGGACGCTCAGGTGTTCATCAATGGATCTTACGCGGGCACGACGCACGAGAACAAGACGATGCGCCTGCGCCCGGGCAGCTACAACATCGAGATTCGGGAAGGCGGCCAAACGCCCTTTGCCCAGAAAATCTACGTGGCAGCCGGCAAGACGCTGCATCTGCACCCGGAATTGTAACGGCGGCAGTCCTCACACTTCATGCGTCGTGTACATGTTTGGGGCAGGCTCTTGATTAAAGCTTGCCCTCCCGCGATACGAATAAACAAGAGGCTTGGCGTCCCCCGTTAGTTATCGTGACGCTATTGCTGTTTCCGTGCGCGGGGCTGATTGTTCTAGTACGTTTGAGGACCGTTGATGCTTACCGATAATTGCCCATGAATGCATAATGTGGCGTGGTTTCTCGAACCGTTCAATGCCGGCACGCCGTTCAGGCTCAGCTATTGCGCAGATACCAATGGCTGAGCCACAGGGACCGCTCCGTGATCACTCTGGGTAATCAAGCCATCGGTCCGACGCGAGCTTCTGTTCTAACCCAGCTTGATCGACAATCTTGGGAATCACCGATGCGCTTTGACGTCGTCGATTCGTCTGGAACCGTACAAACGTTTTCCCGGTTCAATCCGCTCGTTTATTTCTGTCCCTATGGACATGAATCATTCTATGAGTGTTTGCAACTCTCGCTCAGATCGCTTGCAGAATACGGGAGCTATTGCGGGACCGTCGGCGTGGCCTGCGATCGATCCAAGGATGACCTTATCATATCAAGTACATCCCGGAGACTTTTCACGATCGGCTCATCGTCTCCGGGGCGTCGAGAGACCGCGGCTGGTTCAACAGGTACTATCTGGATCACGGACAGTACGAGGCCTTCCAACCAATCTTGTACTGCGATATAGACGTGGTCTTCGATGCGAATATCACCGATCTCTTGATTGACATTGTCCTTCAAGATCGAGTGTGTTGCGCTGTAGAGAATTATGGTGGTTCACATTGGGCCGACGGCCCACCACGTCTGTGGGAGGATCGATGCGGAAATTACTTCGGAAAATACCTCTACGCGTCCGACCCGAATTTTGATGATGCTTGCGTTTCTCTTGGCAATAGCGGCGTCATCGGATTCGATAACACCTGAATTATGCGCAGAACGATCCTCGAAGCGCGTGGTTCGTATGATCTGAGCGTGCGGCGAGCGCGATCGATGTCTCGTTTTGATTCTTTCTGTATCTGACCCGGTTTCCTCCAC
>JBEKBK010000007.1:0-43918 GCA_050015435.1 Bryobacteraceae bacterium | reverse complement strand
TGCGAAGCGCTATCTTCGCTACTCCAACCTGTTTTACCGCAGGATTCTCAGAGTCCCCAAACGGTTGACCGCTTTCACCTTGTAGTCAACCCATCAAGATCCTGTGCATAGGGCCGGTATTAACGCCTCCGATGCCTGGTCGGTTACCACGGGCGTGGCCGGCGTCACCGTTGCGCTGATCGACACTGGCGTGTGGGGCGATCATCCGGCGCTGGAGTCGAAGCTAGTTGCCGGGTGGAACATCTATGACCACAGCTGCAGTACGACGGACGTGACGGGCCACGGGATTAGGGCCGCTGGCGTGATCGCTCCAACCTCTGACAACAGCGGGATAGTGGGAGTCTGTTGGAGCTACACGACGATGCCGGTGCGGTTCTTGGATTCCGACATCGCCAGCAGTGTTACGTGGGCGCCGGAGCATGGGGCGAAGATTGCGAACCTGGGGTACGCGGCCACGAACCGTGCCGTAGTCAGTTCAGCGGCTCAGTATATTTGGAGCAAAGGTGGCATTACCGTCACCCTGTCCGGCAACCACGGCACTTTTGACTCCTCAGGCAATCCGTACATCCTGACAGTCAGCGGCGTCAACAAGGCGACGGTTTCGCCCTCCACTGCCACGGGGACTGTGACATTCCTGGATGGAGCCACGACAATTGGCGGCACAGTACTGAGCGGGGGCAACGCGTCGTTTGCCACTTCCAGGGTTGCAGTCGGAAGCCATTCGATCACGGCCAGCTACGGCGGTGATACCAACGACAGCGGCAGCACTTCACGCACGCTGACACAGACCGTTCAGACTGTCGGTAAATCCAGCACGTCCACCACCCTCACATCCAGCCTCAACCCGTCGGCGTTGAGGCAAACGGTAACTTTCACGGCCACCGTTTCGCCTTCTTCGGCGACCGGTACGGTCACATTTCTCTACGGGACCTCCACGCTCGGGACCTCGACCGTCAGCGGCGGGAAGGCGACCTTTGCGACCTGCAGCCTTGCGGCAGGAACCCACTCGATCACTGCCAGCTATAGTGGCGATAGCAACGATAACAGCAGCACTTCTGGCGCTGCCTCTCAAACCGTGAATAAGACCGGTACAACCGTAGCTGTGACTTCGAGCCTTAACCCCTCGACCTCCGGGCAATCCGTATCGTTCACGGCCACGGTCTCGCCAGCGTCGGCGACTGGCATGGTCACATTCTATGACGGAACCGTCTCACTGGGTGCCCTGAGGCTTGACGACAGTACGGCCACGCTTTCAACGTCCAGGCTAACAGCGGGGAACCACACGATCACGGCCACCTATGGCGGCAATCGCAAGAACAAGAGCAGTACCTCAGGCAAGATGATCCAAGCCGTCAACCTTACGAGCTTGGGTTGGCCCAAGGAATCCGATATAGACCTTTGGTTGTTCAGGATATTCGTGGTGGTGTCGGGGGCCATTTCCGGGAGAAGGCTTTGGAATCTAATGGTAGATGAGCTGAGAGGCGGTGGGAAGCGTACTCCGCGTTCAACAGAATTCGAGGCGAGCCATTGGCGAACACGGATATCCAGAGCGGGAGCGCCTCCGACCGAGGCTGAGATCAAACAACCGGATGCATGGCTGCGAGCCCAAACCGTCAACCCGGCCAGCGCACCACCTCCAACCATCAACTCATTTGCCGCTGCTCCCTCATCCGTCAACCAAGGTCAATCGACAACGCTCTACTGGAGTGTGAGCGGCGCCACAACTATAAGCATAAACAATGGAGTCGGAACGGTCACCGGATCTTCCGTAACCGTTTCCCCTTCGCAAACGACCACGTATACGCTCACCGCATTGGGGGTCGGGGGCAGCGTCTCTGCGCAGGCTATCGTAACCGTAGTAACCGCTCCGACCGGAGAGCCAATCATTACCTCCGCTCCATCCGCCGTCGCCATCGGCCAGACGATTACCTTCGAGGGAAGTGGCTTCCTGTCGCGGAACATGGTCTGTTTTTCGCCGTCCTCGGGTACGACTACCCCATTTGGGCTTGCTGTCAGAAGTTTTGACGGGGTAACTCTCACGTTTATCGCGCCGAGGCGGGCCAGCCTCGTTCCAGGCGCTTACACTTTGAATGTCGCCAACGCGAGCGGCGCGAGCAACGCCGTCACAATCACGATTCGGCTTGCGGCGAGGTCGGCACAGCGATGACGCTGTGTGCAGATCGGCGATGCCCATCCGATCAGACGTGGTTCCATTGACCTAAAGTATCTTGGCTGAGGGACTTTGGCGGCATCCGACGAACTTTGGCTGAAGGTCTCTAATCCAAACGGTTTAATCATTTTGGACTACGCCATCTAGGGAATTGAGCTAAACGTCTGGGCTAGTAAGAATGGACTACTAGGACGGACTAGTACGAAAGGCTTAGAAGCTAGCCAAATTCAGACTGGAGGGTTTCCAAAGGCGACCCCCGCTGCGATTAACCACTTCGGCGACGTTACAGACAGCGCGACCGTCGCCTGCTCAACTCCGACCTTCACGTCGTCGAAGACGTGCACTGTAACGAACACGAGCACAGATATCTTCAACAATCAGGTGAGGGGCACTAGATACAGACACGTCCGAACTCTCACCACGCTGATGTGCAGCGTCACCGACAGTTGTTTCAACGGAACCTGCCCTGTCGCGGGCCCGATCCCCGGCGCTCCCGTAACCATTACTCCTTCGACGCTCAACTTGGGCGCGGAAGGTTGCGGTACAAGTACCGGTGCGGGCTCGGGCACGCTTACCCAGCACCACAACGGTTCTGCAATCAGGCAACGATTACGTGCACTCCGACCATAATTGCCACTGGAACCGTGTTACCGGCATTAACGCTGACAACGGTTGTGACCGCTCAGTGCACGCCACCCTCGCCAACAACGGGCATCAACCTTAAGAAAATCTTCGTCTCCGCCACGGGCATCGAGCAGGGACAACGTGTTGCCCAGGGGGACTACGTGACGGTCACTTTCACGATCATCAACCAAAGCTCTACTACGCTCACTGATCTCGCGTTCACCGATGTTTTCCCGCTTCCTCTGAGGGCGGGCCGCCAGCGTCTAAGGGTACATTCAGCGAGTGCGGCGGCACAGGCAATTTTGTGGTCACCCAAACATGGGTCTCACTGAACGCTCCGGCGGCGCAACGCTCGGGGTTGGGGGATCATGCAGCATGTCGGTGGTGCCTTCTGGCGGCACCTGCCCGGCTCAGCCACGGGGAACCGAGTCTGCGACGCGACCTCGGCTGGACTGCGGACCAGAACACCGGCAGTCTCAGACAACTTGCACATCAGCGATTCCATCGTCAATCTGTCCAATAGCGGTACGCTTGGGGCTCACCCAGCCGGTGACTTTTGCGTCAACGCCTATGCATTCGATCCAAACGAGTAGATGATTGCTTGCTGCACCTGCCTGGTTACTCCCGATGGGCTCAATTCCTTCTCGGTCAAGCAGGGCTTGGATCATCAACACCCACACACCCCCGCCGACCGGCGGCCAGGACTCGGTAGTGATTAAGCTCTTGACCAATCTGACCGACCCCAGGGATGTGCAACGCAACGCCGATGTTCCAAAACCTGATGCACGGTGCGCTCGCCTGGGGGACACCCTCGAACCTACGGCGCGGCATCTTACGGGAAGGTTCCTGTGCGCTCTCTTCCCTCCAACAGGAAGGTAGCAGCTGCGGTGTGTGCAGTGTCTGCCAACTGGCGGCCTTCCGGGAGCGAAGCAGTAGACTCGCGGTGCGGTTCCGGCTCGGGATCGCCTTCGTCGGACTCTTTTTGCCTGAGAAATTCTCCACCGTCGCCTACTATTATGTGGACGGGTGAGTCCTCGATGCCCGGTGCTCTGGCGTTGTTCCAAGAGCAGGCGGCGGGACCTGCCAACGTCCCGCCGACCCTATTGGTGGCAAACCTCGTGAAGTTGAGTCGTCGCAAGACTTCAGTTCACGAAAAGACACCCCCCATCGAGATGAGAATTAGGTCCCATACCGAATCCATTCACCGACGGATCGTACACATAGCTGTCCCTGCGGTCCCGATCTTCGAGTTCCATATATGTGGTTTGATTAGGTTTCTTGAATTATGCGCTTCGAGGGATTTGTGCAAGATAGGTGAAAATTTATAACATGCTTGTTTTCAGCAACTTAGAAAGTTACGTACCGAAGTACTAGGGGTTTCAGTACTCTCAATTTGTAGGGTGAACGGAGGGCAGGCATATATTCATACGCCGTAAGAGGCATAGGTGAAACACCTTAGAACCCTTACACGCCCGGATTCCTAGTGGGGTCAACTGAGCGGGTAGCGGATCGAACAGGAACTGGAAAAGCAGCGCCACGTAGTGCATGAGATGGTCGGCCCGGCTCGTATCGACGAGGCCGGTCACGATCACGGTGAGGATGAATTCACCACCGAATTCATAAACTTCCTCGTTCCGCGCCGCTTCACGACGGCGCAGCGGGCCGCCTTCGGTGCGAGGATGCGATCTTACTGGGCGAGACGGAGGAAGAAGGGCTAAGACCCTGGCCCTACTTCTTAGGATAGGCTCACAAAGCGGAGCGCTGGCAGGCTTCGGCCTTCGGCTATGGTCAGCAGAAGGGTTAACGACGCGATTCCGAGCACCTTTGCCCAATACGCGAGCCGTTCCATCTGTGCGATTATCTGCTGTTGCTCTGCGGCCTCCTTGGCTTCGCCTTCGGTAAGAAACAGAGTATCTTCCTCCTTCATCCCCGCGACGGATTTCCAAATCATCACCGCGACCAACGCCACGGTCACCACTACCCAGAGGATCGACACTGCCGAGAGAAGCACCGAGGATCACCTCCACCTTTCACGAACCGAATATGTTATGGGTGGACGCGGCTGGTGTCAAGCAGCGCCGAAGCCGTGTTCCGGCTTCTTAGCGGCTTGAATGCGCATCGCTCGCACCGCCTCAATCGCCGCTTGATTGCTCGTCACGATTGGTATCCGCAGGCTGCTTCGCAGCGGCTCGATAGCCTCGATAGCCTGCCAGTTGGTGCAGGACAGGAAGGCGCAATCCGCAGCGCACCCTTCGATTTGACCCGCAACGAAGTCGGTGATCTCTTCGGGAGTGTTCCTGCCGATATCGAGATTTTCCCGAATTCCGATTCCCCCCGCCCGCACGGGCGCGTATCCGCCTTCGGCGAGCGAAGACGCGATGCTGAGGGTTAGGTCTTCGACGTAAGGCGTAAATATCGCCAGCCTGCGCGGCGCGATGCGGCGCAACTGCGCCAGAACAGCGCTCAGCACGGTGATTGCGCGGGCTCCTGTGCCCGCCCGAATCTTCTCGCCGATCGCGTCGTCGTGGGCGAGCGCGCCGAGCGCCCCCCGCCGAAGTACAACCGAACACAACTGAGTCGGGCGCGGTCGTGCGCAGAAGCTCTATCGCCTTCGGCAGATCCTCTTCGAGCATCCGCATCTCCGCTTCGCGGGTGACGCTCTCCAGGAAGATGCGCGTGATGCTGACGACGCAGTCGGCAAGATGCCGGTGGAAATCGGGCTCCATCACGGTGTTGGAGGATGGCACGATAAGGCCGATGCGCAAGGTTAGGTTCCAGTTAATTCGCGATTATACATGCTCAGGCTGTGGTCTCATGGGTGACACCGCCCGGCTGTTGTGATATTTTGCCCGTGAGGGACTCAGCAATGCTTCACTGGCTGGTTCGCGTCTCGCATCGTCTATCTATCGCTGGATACACGGGGAGAAACTCCCACAGGCCTACCGCCGTTCTAATCTGCATGGACGGCGCTAGATCGCCTTCCCAGGCAGTCTGCTCTCCGGCTCGGCAGCGAGCCGATGGGTGCTTTCACTAACGGTCTGTGCACCTTTAAGGAGAGCGATGTGCCGCGCAGTTGTGGTTTATGGCTTTGGTGGAGCTAGCCTTGAAGTCAGCTTGCTGTGGGAGTATACTCGCGACTGCCCGATAGTTCGGGAAGGAGGATCTTTCATGTCCGAGAAGGAAAACATCAAAGTCGCGGAGCAAGCCCTAGCCGCTTTGAACGCGCACGATGTCAATAAGTACGTGCAACTAATAGACGACTCTTACGTGGGGGAGGCAGAACTTGGGCCTGGTCCCATTCACGGACGCGAGGGAGCGCGCCAGAGGATAGGCATGCTTCTCACTGCATTTCCCGATCTGCGGGTCGAAGTTGAGCAGATCCTTGCCAGCGGGGATCATGTAGTGTCTCGTGTGCGCCTGACGGGAACACAGAAAGGCAACTACGCGGGAGTTGCACCCACCAACAAGAGCGTTAGCTGGCAGGGCTGTACCGTGACTGAAATCCGTAACGGCAAAGCGATTCGCAGCAGAATTTACGCGGATAATGCCTCACTGCTCCAGCAGATTGGTGCGTTGTCGCTACCCAAGACGACGACCGCCTGATGAACCAAGGAGTAGACTCGTCAACCGACGCGTGATTAGCGATCGGGCCCGCCCTGGCGGGCCTGACCTATATGAGCGCGAGATCGGGGACGCAAGAGATAAAGGATGGCGACTATTTTGCATTGAAGGGGAACTGCGCTGACGGCCATTGCGCAGCAAATGCCCTGGCGTGCGCGTCGCACACTTGCTCAGGGTTAGAGCCCCTGTTGGCGTGCTCGCCGAAGAACTTGTAGTCCGTCTCCCAAACCGCAGGTTGACGGCAGTGGTCACACTTGGTTCTTGGGTCGGCGTGGATGGCTGAGATTTTGTGTCCGTACGATTCTGGCATTGGGCTCCAAGGTAGCACAGTAAAAGTGGACCTCGGGTACCAGAGCGCAGCTTCAGTCCAACTTCACTCGCTGGTGATCGCGCTCCCAGCTTGGGCCGGGAGAACCCGTACTTCTCAAGCGAATTTTGTTGAGAAATTCTCGGCGCACCGTCCACTACAGCTTTTGAGGCGGTCGCAGGACCGCCCTGCCGTTATATGAATCCGGCAAAGATGCTCGCAGAATTGCGGGAGGAGCGCACCAGAGTCGAAGAAGCTATTCTTGCGCTTGAGCGGATGGCGGGTGGTCACCGTCGCCGAGGACGCCCACCGGCCTGGATGAAAGCGGCGGAGATGGCCTCCGGCCAGACGCCCGGCAAGAAGACGCCCAACGCAAAGACAGCCGCGCAGGGCTGAGGAGCTACGCCGGGCCTGCCGCCTTCGTTGGCTGTTGAGCTTGTGTAGTCGGTCGGCCTACTGCTTCTCCCAGACCGTCACGTTGTTAGTCGGCTTGCCGTTCGCATCCTTGCCTTTCGACGTGCTTGTTCTGACCTTTCCATCCTTGGATACTACGCTTCGCGTCGTCTGAACTACTTTTCCGGCTTTCTTGAAAGTCGTTTCGGTCGTGTTCGGGTTGATGCGCTTACTGGCATAAATGTCGGCTCCACCCGGCGCTCCCTGCCCGGAAATCGGATTGTCTTTGCCGTCGCGGTTTGTCGTGGTGGTCCACCCGATGCGGCTTCCATCCGCAGCCGTCCCTTCATTGCTAAGTTTTGCGCCATTACCTTGGGCCTCAACTGTCTGCGTCACACTCTGTGGTGCAGTCCCAGGACTGTATTTTGATTTTGCAGTGTTCAATTTCCATGTGCCGATGGAGGGGTCGCCTTGGGCCAGTAGAGCGCCCGCAGCCAGAACGACCAGCAGAATTCGCTTCATTGAAATTCTCCTTCTTAGTTGTTAGGGGAAGTTAGCCGACGCGCCAGACACGAGCACCGGAGTCCAGAAGGTCCGCCGAAACGAAAGCGACCCATGTTACGAGGGTGGGTTCCGAAAGTCAAAGGGGCAGCCGGGCAGGGGCAGCCGGGCAGGTGGCTGCCGCCATGTGAAGACATAGCAAACTGCGAAAGCAGTTCTCGAAGAGCTAGCGCCGGGCAGGGGAGGTCCCCGACGGCAGCTTGCCGCTCCGCTTCAACAGAAACCCCCACTTAGCGATATCTCGGGTCGCCAATCAACGAATGACAAATGGCGTTGGTGTGGCCCAACGCCATCGTATATTGCTGTGGTAATGCCGGACTACCTCGACTCAGATCTGGTACTTCCTCTAGCGGCCTCTTTGGCATCCTCGGCGCGGGCACCCGCCAGAATGCCCGCCATGCCGTAGTTCCCCTCATGGCATGCGTATTCGTAGACTGGATCGTTGGTGTGCCGCAACGGGATTTCCACGGTCCACGGTTTCGCCCATGTACCCGGATCGTCGAAGGTGACTGTATAGGTGATGTAGTCCGAGGCGGTACGCTGAAAGCGCTCGATCACATGGAGCTTATCGGTGTTGTTCATGACGGTTCCCGCCCTATAGTTGGTCGTATCCACAACCAGCGTGTCGCCTTCCCAATGGCCGCGAGAGTCACCCAGCCAGAGCTGGACGTTCGAAGGCAGATGTGGGCTTCCATCGATCGGAATGATCCGGGCGTCGTGAATCTTCTCCATCACGATGGCTACCGATTTGGCTGATTGCACGATCTGATAATAGCTGTTGTAGCCTGCTAACAGGCTTGGTGAGCCGAACGTGATGCAGCGCACGGTCAACCCGATGTCCTCATAACTGTCGGGGCGTTTTCCGTTGGTCACGCCTTCAACATAGGACGGGCGCTTAGCCAACTCTTTGGCTCTTTCCGTCAGCTCAGGAAGCAGGCCGTTCGGCGGATCGATAATGAGAGAGGTTCTGTTCGTCCAATCCCTGTTGACAGTCCAGACGGAGCTGTAGTCGCCGGTCTTGCCATCGGTGGTTACGAATCCCTTCCGACTTCCCTGGACGTTGGCGAGGGCGGCAAGAAAAACGCTATCGCCGAACGCAGCGTCTGACTGGCCCGCTGAGAAGAGTTCGTCCGCCTTTCTTTTAATAGCGGTCAATTCTTGTTCGGTGAGAAACGCCTTCCCCGCCAACTCCTTAGGCCGTTGGAGTGGGGTTGCGACGTTGTTGGCCCAGACACCCTGAAGATCGGGCTGGCCATCGACGGTGCGCGGGGCCTTGTAATTGGGCACTTTATAGCTGGCGGTCACCACACCTTCTGACTGCGCGGTGGCAGGTCCAGAAGCCAGTGAAAGAACAACTGCCAATGCACCTATCAAGCGGAGGTTTGGAGGATTCATACACTACTCCTCCCCGGAATATATAGCAACACGTTGCCGGTGTCGAGGGGGTCAGCGACGCCGCGATTGCCGACTAATGTGATGGAACGATTTGACCGGATGATTTCAGATCCGTTCGGCCAGCCGCAACTCCGAATTAGAGCGCTCCGGCGCTACGGGGGGCACCAGAACCAGACCTTCCTCTCGCGACCCCCGTCCGCCATTACGACAGGCGCGGATAGAATTGATCCAGGCATGAAACCCCTCTGCGATCTGTGCGTTCAGAACGGAGTGTTCGATTCTCCGATGACCATTCAGGGCGCGCAGGGCGAAGCTCAAGCGCCCGACGCTTTCTATCGCTGCCTCCGTCATCCGCACCGCTCCTATCACCAAGCGCAGGGCTACGCCTCCGTGTTCGGGAAGGCCGTGCCGTTCGCGCCGTGCCTGTGTGTGGGACATGGGTTGCCGTTTATCGAGTCGGCCCGCTCCGCAAGCGATATTGTGCTGCGCTGCCCAGATTGCGGCGCAAGCGGTGCTGACGAGTTGCCGCATTAGAGACGGCGCAGCGGATCGAGGTGCCCGGCGAATCCAGGCGCAGAACGCAGGCAGCCCAACGGCGCGTAGGATGATAGAAGGTCACAGGGGATATTAGTGCGACTTGTTAGGTACGGCGGCGCGATGAGCCTCGACGGATACATCGCGGGACCGAATGGCGAGTACGACTGGATCGTCCAAGATCGAGACATGAACTTCTCGGAGATGATGTCGCAGTTCGACACGTTCCTGATTGGCCGCAAGACGTTCGAGGTCATGGTGAGAGGCGGGAATGCCAAGTCCCCAACGGGCATTCAATACATCGTATGTTCGCGCACGCTCAAGGAGAGCGATTATCCGCATGTCGCGGTGCACTCCGACGCCGAGCGCGTCGTGACCGAGTTGCGGGCGAAGCCCGGCAAAGATATTGCCCTCTTCGGCGGCGGAGAGCTATTTCGGAGTCTCCTGGCAGCGGGCTTGGTTGATCGCGTCGAGGTGTCGCTGATCCCCGTTCTGCTAGGAGGCGGCATCCCGTTGCTCCCGCCTCCTTCCGAGCGAGCTACGCTCAAGCTGCGCAAGCTGCGTCTATATGAGAAGACCGGCACGGTCGGTCTCGAATACGACATCGTGCGCAAGCAGCCCTGATCGACTCGGTCAGATGTGTTGCGCTGGATCGGCAAACGTGGGGCGCTGGATTTGGGTTCGCTTAGAGTTCGCCGGTAGTTCCACCCCATTCGCTCGGATCAACGTCGGCAATGGACTGGGAGAAACACCAGTGGTGCGCGGCGAAGTCCTCGACATTGTATTGCCGCTCGCCGTACAGGAAGTCAGTTGGCTCCCGTAGAATTCGCATGCCGCTCCGGCGAGTCCGCTCGTAGTGACTGTTCACATCTTCCACTCGAACCATCACCGCAGTTGTCGTGGAGACGTTGCCGCTGGTCCTCAATAAGGATCACTGCACCATCCCCGACATTCAACTGCGCACGATGATCGCCGATTCGAATGCGCAGGGTAAACCCGAACGCATCGCATAATCGGGTGATCGCTTCCCCAATGTCTGGATAGGCGAGTTCTGGAAGCACCGTGCTCCGGGGTATCGAGCGGTTGGAGAGCATACAGGTGATTCTACTCGTGAGAAGCGCCGCAATGGTGCGTTCGCAAGTGGAAATTCCCAGGAGCGCTCCGGGGCGCTCGGCTTCGCCGGAATCCTGGTTGACAGGTGCCGCCGCAGCGTATTAACAAAGTGGATTGCCTTGCCATCGAGATGGGCTTATGAATGTCAAAAGCGATGAAGCAGCCAGGGGCCTTCATACCAGTAGCCATGTCCATCGCGGCCCTAATCACGGTGCTGGTGCACGTTGTGATATTCGGCGTCGCCCGCGAGTCCGACGAGGGAGCTGCCGCACATGTCTGGCAGCTACTGATGGCTGGACAGTTGCCGATCATGGCGTTCCACGCACTCAAGTGGTTGCCACGGACTTCGAAGCTGACGTTGCGGGTCCTTGTGGTGCAAGTTGGCGCTGCGCTCGCAGCACTTGCTCCGGTCTATTGGCTCGGTCTGTAGGACGTTTTCGGCCCGATGTGGAGCGCCGTTCGCAAGTTGCCATCTATCACGTCGCAACCCGATCCGTAACGTAGTCCCGTCCTGATTCGATCTTCCTCGAAGTGACTATCTTCCGTTCGTGAATCTCTCGCACCGGCGAAGTGATGATTACCCCGAGCTGAGGGTGGATCAACTCCATTCTCATTCCGCGTCCGATAAATCTCCATTTGAGCATCGGTGTACCCCAGTTGGAGCCCTGGAGGGTCACTAATACAGGCTCCGCGCAAAATCGGGGATGGCCGGAAATAAGGACTTGACCATCGCCCCGGTTCTCCAAGCAGTACAGATGATTTTCGGTTTCAACCTCGATTACGGCTCCCACTGGCAAATCGTGCAAATGTACACCGCCCTCTAGTTCGGACTCGCAGATCGCTTGGTTCATCGCCGGGTCGAAGTTTGGATGGGGTTCAAAGGGACACAAGTCGAATAGCGTGTTCACCTCCACTTTGGCGCAGCATGTGAGTTGCCAATTTAGTTCACGCCTCGCCAGCGAGGTGAGGGGCACATCCTTCAATTTCCGATCCACTAATTGATCGAGTAAAATTGGGCTGATTCACTCACATGCCGCTTGTTGTAGGAGACCGTCTGGGGCAGTACGAAATCCTGGCTCCCATTGGTGCGGGCGGAATGGGTGAGGTATATCGCGCAAGAGACACCAAGCTTAAGCGCGAAGTCGCGCTTAAGGTATTGCCTGACTCCTTCGCCAAAGACCCGGAGCGGATGGCCAGATTCCAGCGCGAGGCCGAGGTATTGGCGTCGCTGAACCATCCGAACATCGCCCAGATCTACGGTGTGGAAGATCACGCGCTGGTAATGGAGTTGATCGTGGGCGCAACGCTGAAAGGCCCACTGCCAATCGAGACGGCTCTCAAATATGCAAAGCAAATCGCCGAAGCACTGGAAGCCGCCCACGAGAAGGGGATCACTCACCGGGATTTAAAGCCCGCGAACATTATGGTTACGCCCGAGGGCGTTATCAAGGTTCTGGATTTCGGGCTGGCGAAGGCAGCGGAGGAGTCCACCGGCGCAAGTGATGCGACGAATTTCCCGACACTGACGATGTCGCCGACGCGGGCCGGGATGATCCTCGGCACGGCTGCATACATGCCACCGGAACAAGCGCGTGGGCAGGCCGTGGACCGGCGAGCCGATATCTGGGCGTTTGGCTGCGTGCTGTACGAACTCATCACCGGCAAGCAGGCGTTTCCGGGCGATTCGGTGGCGGACATTTTGGGCGCAGTTCTCAAAACCGAGCCGAATCTTAGCATGGTTCCGCCGCGAATCCGCAAATTGATCGCGCGATGCCTGAATAAAGATCGCAAGCAGCGCCTACAGGCCATCGGCGACGCGCGGATTGCGATCGAGGAAGCACAGAGTGGATCGTCGCAGGAAACTGAGCAGGTCATAGTTATCGCTCCACACACACACATTTTCGTGCCTTGGGCTGTGGCGACGGCGTTGGCGATCGTCGCGGGAATCATCGGCGCAGGTTGGTGGCGAGCGACGCGCCCAGGGGACCGTTCACTGGTGCGGCTGGAGGTGAATCTCGGGCCGGACTCGGTCGCTGGTCAATATACGGATGCTGCGATTTCGCCGGATGGATCACGGTTGGTATTTCCCTGGAAAAGTGCGGAGGGCAAGCAAATGCTCGCCACCCGTTTGCTGAGTGAGACCAGTTCAGTGTTGCTCTCGGGAACAGATAACGGAAGAGACCCGTTCTTTGCGCCCGATGGAAAATGGATCGGGTTTTTCGCCGATGAAAAAATGAAAAAGATCTCCGTCCAGGGCGGTGCGCCGGTCGTGTTGTGTAATGCGCCCAACGCGCGAGGCGCGACCTGGGGGGAGGACGGAGTTATTGTCGCAGCATTGAACAACAGGGGTCCAATTTCGCGGGTACCTGCCGAAGGAGGAACGCCTCAACCAGTCACCAAGCTTCAGGGCGCGTTGTCTTTTGGCTGGCCGCAATTTCTACCTGGAGATAAAGCAGTGCTGTTTACGCTTTCCCTTTCTACGGGTGCTTTTGAGGATGCCAGTGTTGCTGCGGCATCTTTGAAGACCGGCGAGATCAAGATCCTGGTGCGTGGCGGGTACTCCGGTCGCTTCCTGCCGACAGGCGACGCCACGGGTCACCTGGTGTACGTTCATGAGGGCGTGCTTTTCGCTGTACCGTTCGATCCGGCACGGTTGGAAATTCGCGGCACGGCAATGCCTCTGTTGGATAACTTGGCGGGTGATCCGAGTTCGGGCGCGGGACATTTCAGCTTCTCCGAGACTGGTACCTTCGTGTATCGGACCGGGAAGATCTCGGCTCAAAGTTGGCCGGTGTGGTGGCTGGACAAATCTGGGAAGACCCAGCCATTGCTCCCTACACCAAGCTTCTACGAGTCTCTCCGCTTTTCCCCCGACGGCCAGCGACTGGCGCTTCTCGTCAGAAGCGCAGCCAACAACAGGGGAATCTTCGTGTATGACTTGCAACGCGAAACGATGTCACGCCTCACTTTCGACACGGAGACTCAACAAACCACTTTTCCGACATGGAGCCCCGAGGGAAAGCACATCGTGTTTCAGTTCCGCTCCGCTGTGGGCTCCGGTCTCGGCTGGATGCGCGCTGACGGGGCCGGGGAGACCCAGCGCCTCCTGGAAAGCAAGAACAATGTGCTACCGCACTCATTCTTTCCCGATGGTCGCCGCTTGGTATACACGGACTTTGACCCGGACAGCGGTTCAGACCTTTGGACCCTGGCGCTCGACGTAAGCGATCCCGATCATCCCAAACCTGGAAAGCCAGAACCCTTTCTGCGCACGCCGTCCAATGAACGCTATCCAGCCGTCTCACCTGACGGTCGCTGGGTCGTATATGAGTCCGACGAATTGGGAAGACGTGAGGTATACGTACGGCCATATCCAGGGCCGGGCGGTAAGTGGCAAATCTCTAGCGCCGGAGGCCAACTACCACTTTGGTCGCCCAATGGCCGCGAGCTGTTCTTCGAGAATTTGGACAATCGGGCGATGGTGACAGACTATGAAGGGAAGCTCGAATCATTCGCACCCGGTAAGCCCCGCCTATGGTCGGATCAGCAGCTTCACAACAACAACGGAGTTCGAAACGATGACCTGGCACCGGACGGCAAGCGGTTTGCAATAATCCCGGAGCTGAATACACGGACGGGAGAGAAGGCGGATGTCCATATGACCTTCCTAATGAATTTCTTCGACGAGTTGCGGCGGCGTGCGCCGGTGAGCGAATGAATCGCTTGAGTCCGCTGCGCAGAACACGCCGATAGGATAGAATCGTTCGAAATCACATGCCTCTGGCTCCCGGAACTCGACTGGGTCCCTACGAGATAGTCGCGCGCATAGGCGCGGGCGGCATGGGGGAAGTCTATCGAGCCAAAGACACTAAGCTGAAGCGCGACGTCGCGATTAAGGTCTTGCCAGAAGCCTTCGCTGGTGATCCAGACCGTATGGCTCGCTTCCAGCGTGAGGCTGAGGTACTAGCCTCGCTCAACCACCCTAACATTGCGCAGATTTACGGTGTTGAAGAACGCGCCTTGGTGATGGAGTTGGTCGTGGGCGAAACGCTCAAAGGGCCACTGCCAATCGATGCTGCACTGAACTACGCGAAGCAAATCGCGGACGCACTCGAAGCCGCGCACGAAAAGGGCATTGTGCACCGCGACCTGAAGCCAGCCAACGTGATGGTCACTTCGGCAGGGTTGGTGAAGGTACTCGATTTCGGGCTGGCGGCGGTAATACAAGGTTCGATCCCGAACAGCGGCGATGCCACGAACTCGCCGACGCTTACGATGCACGCAACGCAGGCCGGAATGATCATGGGCACGGCAGCGTACATGTCTCCTGAGCAGGCACGGGGCAAATCGGTGGATAAGCGAGCGGACATCTGGGCGTTCGGTGTGGTGCTATACGAAATGCTCACCGGCAAGCAGCTCTTCCACGGTGACACCATAACGGACGTTCTCGCAGCGGTCGTCACCAAGGAGCCGGACTGGAAGCATGTTCCATCGAAGGTGCAGCGTTTATTGAAGCGTTGTTTGGAAAAAGATCCAACAAAACGGCTGCGCGACATCAGCGGCGTAGCTCTGTTGTTGGAGGAGCCGACGCAAGTTGAAAACCAGCGCCGGAAGAAACTGCCTTGGGTGTTGTTGGCCGCCGCGACGGCAAGCACGATTGTATTCGGCGTGCTTTATTACCGGACACCTCAAAACGTCGGTTCACTGCCGAAACTGGCTTTTACAATCGCGGCGCAAAACGGATTCGACATTTCGCCTGTGATTTCGCCTGATGGGTCCTCGATGGTCTATCGTGCTGCCCGTGCCCTGTATCTGCGCAGGCTAGCCAGTTTTGAGGTCGAGTCTCTGCACGAGAATTCGAGTGATCGTCCATTTTGGTCTCCTGACTCCAAATCGATCGCATTTTCGACGTCAGACGGATTATCCACCATGCGAGTACCTAGCGGCGCTCAGACCATGGTCGCGAAATTTCGGTTCCCGACGCGAGGAGGGACGTGGAGCGAAAAAGGCATAATCTTGTTGGCCGCGATCTTGAACGGGGAAAACCATCTGTACACTGTCCCGGAAAATGGTGGGGATCTAAGGCAAGTTGAAGTGGCAGGGCTTAAAGATGGCGCGTACCTGTTTCCGCAATTCCTACCGGGCGGAGAGGACTTCGTATTTGCTTTTAGACGGTTGGGCTCGGAAGAAATGGAAATCTATTTGGCTACGCTGCAAGGCGGAAAAGTTTTCAACCCCCTGCTCTTGATGAAGAACGATAGCGCAGTTCAGTTCACTCCCGCGCTAGGAGGCCACATCTTCTTCGTCCGTAATGACGCTTTATACGCTCAACACCTTGATCTGCGGCGGCGACGCTTGGAAGGTGATCTTGAGCCGATCCGCCAAGCTGTTGCTTCGAGACCTGGGATCGGTTACGCAGATTTTTCGATCTCCCGTACAGGGCTGTTAGCGTGGCAGGCGGGAAAAGCAGCGCTTGCCCAAGTCACTCAGTTCGATCGGCAAGGCCATCATGCGGGGACGGCTGGTGTTCCTGGCGACATTAACAAGTTGAGCCTCTCGCCGGATGAAACGCACTTGCTCGGGGCGACAGAACGGCTCTCGTGGTTGTTTGAAGCTAGTCGTCCAGGACGCATCAGCCTAGGGCTAGGGGACTGGCACGTTTGGTCTCCCGACGGATTGCGGATGTTCGGGAAACAGGGTGCGAAGGTAGTCGAGCGGTCAGCCAACGGCTCGGGCGACATTCGTGAGCTATCGGATCTTGGAACGGACGCGAACTTATTGCAGGATGTCTCTCCCGATGGCAAGCTCCTGCTCTATGAGTCGGGCGAACGTTCGCTAGCGGTGTTCCGGCTCGGCGAACCGGTGGGGACACGCACGGTCACGCCAGTCGTTCGGTACATAGGAGAAAACATCGATTACGCTCTCTTCTCTCCCGACGATCATTGGCTGCTGTACACCCCTCGTACGTCCCAGGACCTCGGGATATACGTTGAGTCGTTTCCTGGCCCAGGTTTGCGGAAGCAGATTGCACGGACAGGCTTTTTTCCTGTGTGGCGGAAGGATGGCAAGGAGATTCTTTTCTGGGACCAAGATCGCATTTGGTCGATCCGGGTAAGCACTACCGGAAGGGAGCTGCACTTCGGCGATCCAGAGCCTTTGTTTTCAGTGCGCATGCCGCAAGGTATGACTTCAGCTTCTCGCCCTCTTGCCGTAAGTCGCGACGGCACCCGCATCTTTTTCCTTCAAACGCCTGAGCAACTCGAATCCAACGTCATCAATGTGATGACTCTGCCGTTCGCAGGAAACTAATGGCCACATTGTCTATTGGCGACCGGCTCGGACCCTACGAGATCATCTCATTGATCGGCGCGGGCGGAATGGGGGAGGTTTACAAGGCCCGCGATACGCGCCTGGGCCGCGTCGTCGCGATCAAACAATTGACGGGCCAACACTCGGCGCGCTTCCAGCAGGAAGCGCACGCCATAGCCTCGCTGAATCATCCGAATATTTGTACGCTCCACGATATCGGCCCAGATTACCTGGTGATGGAGTATGTCGAAGGTAAGCCGTTATGCGGTCCACTGCGAGTGGACGAAGCTGTGAAACTGGGCCTTCAAATTGCCGCTGCGCTCGAAGAAGCCCACGGGCGAGGTATTCTTCATCGTGATCTTAAACCCGGCAACATTCTGGTGACGGGCAAGGGATCAGCCAAGCTGCTCGATTTTGGACTGGCCAAGTTGATGAGGGATTCCGATCCAGACGTCACCAAGACGACTGACGGTGCAGTCCTGGGAACGGCGGCGTACATGGCTCCAGAGCAGGCCGAGGGAAAGCCGCTCGACGAGCGCTCAGAGGTGTTCAGCTTTGGCGCAGTGCTGTACGAAATGCTCTCCGGCAACCGCGCCTTTGCGGGAAACTCTACCGCGCAAGTGCTGAGCGCGGTGCTGCGCGATGATCCGGCTCCACTGCAATCTCCCTTATCGGAAATCGTCAAGCGCTGCCTGACGAAGCAACCGGCGCAGCGTTTTCAGAGCATCGCGGAGGTGAGAGCGGCTCTGGAATCGATTTCCACCGTGCCACTGGAGCAGCAGCCGTCGATTGCCGTTTTGCCCTTCGCCAACATGAGCGCGGACAAGGAGAACGAATACTTCAGCGACGGGCTGGCCGAAGAGATCCTGAACCTGCTCGCCAAGATTCCGGGCCTGAAGGTGATCGCCCGCACCTCGTCTTTTGCGTTCCGGGGCAAAGAAGAAGATATCCGCAAGATCGCTGAACGCCTCAACGTCTGCACTATTCTGGAAGGCAGCGTACGCCGCGCTGGAAACCGCGTTCGAGTCACGGCTCAGTTGATCAATGCCGCTGACGAGTCTCACCTTTGGTCGGAGCGCTATGACCGCGACCTGACCGACATCTTTGCCATCCAAGATGAAATTGGACGGTCGATTTCGGAAGCGCTCAAAGTGCGGCTGGCTCCGCGCGCGCAGACAGTGAATGTCGAAGCGTACCAGAATTACTTGAAAGGACGGCATTGCCTCGTGCGCTTCACGCCGGAGAGTGTGGCGAAAGCGAAGGAATGCTTTGAACAGGCCTTGGCAATCGACCCGCAGTACGCTCCGGCCTATAGCGGACTGGCGTTGTTCTACTACGTGCTAGCATCGCTCTCAATAAGACCCATTAGCGACGTTTCGTTCTTGGCGAAATCGGCTGCGGAGAAAGCGCTGGCCATCGATTCGGCCAATAGCGAGTCGCATAGCGTATTGGGGATGATGGCAGCGATCTTCGATTATGACTGGAAATTGGCGGAAGAACATTTCCGCAAAGGCATGGCGACTGAACAGGTCTCGCCCTTGGTGCGATTTCGCTACGCCACTTACTATTTACTCCCGTTGGGACGAGTACCTGAGGCGATGGAACAAAGCCGGTTAGCGCTGGAGACCGATCCACTTTCCATGGTTCTCCACTTAGGCATGGTTTGGTCCATGTTGGCGGCGAAACAGTACCGGGAAGCCATTGAGTACGCACGTAGGGCCCTGGAAATCGATCCGAACTTCTACTTCATTTGGGTAGCAATGGGGTTTGCGCAGCTTCGCGCGGGATTCGCTCAGGAAGCAATTGTCAGTTTGAAACATGTTGTGGAACTGGCACCCTGGTACCACCCGAGCGGGTGGTTACTGGCCGAGGCCTACCATCGGGTTAGCGATGATGAACGTAGCCAGGAATGGGCGCGGAAGATGGCCGACTCGCACCCCCGCGACTTCGGGGCCGCATCGTATTACGCCACCACCGGCGAAGTGGACGCCATGTTTGAAGCGCTCGACGGGGCCCACTGGGAGCGCGATGTGAACCTTATTGTCCGTATTCAAAGCTTGCCGTTGTTCGACCCCTACCGCGCCGATCCTCGCTTTCAGGCCTTGCTGCGGCGAATGAACCTGATCCAATAATCATATGCCGCTCTCTTCAGGCGACAAACTCGGGCCGTACGAGATCCTCTCACGGATCGGCGCAGGCGGCATGGGCGAAGTTTATAAGGCCCGTGACACGCGCCTGGACCGCATCGTCGCCATCAAGACTTCCAAGAGTAACTTTGACGAGCGCTTCGAGCGCGAAGCCCGCGCAATCGCGACACTGAATCATCCGCACATCTGCACGCTGCATGACATCGGTCCGAACTATCTTGTGATGGAGTACATCGAGGGCACTCCCCTCAAGGGACCTTTGCCGCTCGATCAGGCGCTGAAGTACGCAGCACAAATCTGTGATGCACTCGATGCGGCGCACCGCAAGGGAATTACGCACCGGGATCTCAAACCTGCCAACATTCTAGTCACGAAAACGGCGGGAATAAAGTTGCTCGACTTCGGGCTGGCAAAGATTGAAAAACCCAGCGGTCCGAGCGATGCAACCAGGACCATGGCACTGACGAGTGAAGGCCAAATCCTCGGGACTCTTTACTACATGTCGCCCGAGCAATTGCAGGGTCAGGAAGCTGGTCCGTCGAGCGATATCTTTTCTTTCGGGCTGGTGCTGTACGAAATGTTAACAGGCAAGCGGGCATTTGATGGCAATTCGCAGGCGAGCGTGATCGCGGCGATTTTGGAGCGGCCCGCGCCGTCGATATCGAGTGTTGCTCCAGCGGCTCTCGACAGAGTGCTCAAGCGCTGCTTGGAGAAAGACCCAGAGAATCGTTGGCAAGGGGCCAGGGACCTAAAGGCGGAGCTGGAGTGGATCGCCACCGGCGGACCTGAGAAGCCGCAGGTCGCCAAAAGCCGCCCGAGTTGGGTTATGTCGGCCATAGCAGCAGGCGCAGTAATCGTCGCCCTCGCGCTTGGCTTCGTCCATTTTCGCGAGACACCGCCCGCAACACTGGCTCTGCGGTTACCTGTGGCTCTTCCCGAGTTCAACGGCCTAAATAGTCTTGCCCTTTCACCTGACGGACGAACACTCGTCATAGCGGCGTCCCCACTAACCGGGCAGGGCCAACTCTATTTGCGTTCCCTCGATTCCGTCGAGTTCCGTCCTCTGTCGAACACAGGACGAACTCCTTTCTGGTCTGCTGATGGCCGCTCCGTTGCCTTCTTTTCTGACGGAAAGCTCAAGATCGTTTCCGCACGCGGTGGTCCGGCACAGACGCTTTGCGATTCGGGGTTGGGCTCCGGTGGAACCTGGAGTCGTGATGGCGTGATTCTATTTGGCAACACGGCCACGGGCGAAATTCTCCGGGTTTCCGCTTCCGGCGGCGGTTGCACCCCGGTTCTCACGCCGGAAGGCAACGCGAAATACTCTTTCCCAATATTCCTGCCGGATGGCAGGCACTTCGTCTACGTCTCTAGTGGCGGAGAAGATGACTCCAGAACGGGCGTGTACATTGCCTCGGTGGACAATCATGCTGGCCATCGTTTGCTGGCGGATCAATCCAGCGTGATCTTCGCTCCGCCTGATCCCGGACGCAAGCTGGCGCATCTTGTGTTTCTTCGCGACACCACTTTGATGGCCCAGCCCTTCGACCTGGGAGCACTCCAGCCGGTGGGAGAGGTTTTCCCCGTCGTCCCACAAGCTTCGTTCAGCAACACCGCTCCCCAGGTGGCTGCCGCAGTGGGTGCAAATGGCGTCCTGGTCTATATATCGAACCGTACTACCGAGCAACAGCTCACCTGGTTTGATCGCTCGGGGAAAGAACTCGGTAGGGTAGGCCCGCATGCACTCAATCAACCGCTATCACTTTCGCCGGACGGCAAGAGCGTGGCTGTCATGCGTCAGGATGCGCCAAATCAGTGGGTACTGTGGCTACGCGACCTCACGCGTGACGTGGAGAGCCGCTTAACCGCCCCTACCCAATCTTCAGAGTCTCCCGTGTGGTCGCCGGATGGCGCTCGGATCGCTTTCAGCATGAATCAACAGGACCTTTACCTCAAGGAGACGAGCGGAGGATCGGAGGAACTCCTTGTTCACAACACCAACCCAAAGTTCCCTGCTGATTGGTCACCTGACGGGCGGTTCTTGTTATATACCGAGATTGATCCAAAGACCCAGGGTGACATCTGGATTCTATCGGACCCATTGAACAAGTCTGGGGGACGCAAGCAGGTTCCATTTCTTCGAACGCGCTTTGATGAGGGCCAGGCGCAGTTTTCTCCCGATGGGCACTGGGTCGCTTACTCCTCAAACGAATCGGGAACAAGTCAGGTATATATCCGACCGTTCTCAAGTCCCGCCTCGGGGTCAAACGCTCAGTTGCAGGTCTCAACGGGGGCCAGGGCGGACCAGCCGCGCTGGAGTCGCGATGGCAAGGAGTTGTTCTACCTGGAAGGTGCCGCTCCCCGAAGAAGATTAATGTCAATTCTGATCAATCAGGGCATGCGCCCTGTCGCGGCGGGTATCATCCCCAAACTGCTCTTTGCGCTTCGCGCTAGGGAAAGGGTTGTTGACTTGAACGCGTTTGCCTACAGTCCCTCCCCGGATGGTCAGCGCTTCCTGGTCAGCGCCTTTGCTGATGAAAACGTTGACGCGACGCTCAACGTACTCGTCAATTGGCAGGCTCTGGCTAAGAAGGGCGCGACCACGCCATGAAACCTGGAGAGCGCCTCGGGCCATATGAGATTCTTGCTCTCCTCGGGACGGGCGGCATGGGCGAGGTCTACCGTGCCCGTGATACGCGGCTAGGTCGTGATGTCGCGATCAAGGTTTCACACGAGCATTTCTCTGAACGCTTCGATCGTGAGGCGCGAGCCGTAGCCGCGCTGAATCATTCCAATATCTGCACCCTGTATGACGTGGGCCCCAACTACCTCGTGATGGAGTGCATCGAGGGCGAGTCTCCCAAGGGGCCGATGCCGCTCGACGATGCCCTGCGCATCGCGCAACAGATCGCCGACGCCCTAGAAGCTGCGCATGAAAAAGGGATCGTTCATCGCGATCTGAAGCCTGCCAATATCAAGATCAAGCCTGACGGAACGGTCAAGGTGCTGGACTTTGGTCTGGCGAAAATGCCGGAGCCAGCACCGGGAGGAAATCCAGAGAATTCCCCGACGCTCAGTATGCGCGTGACGCAAGGTGGAGCGATTCTGGGGACGGCGGCCTACATGAGCCCAGAGCAGGCGCGCGGCAATCCGGTGGACAAGCGTACTGACATCTGGGCTTTCGGAGTAGTGCTCTACGAGTTGCTGACAGGGCAGCGACCGTTTAGCGGCGATTCGATCAGCGATGTTTTGGCTGGGGTGTTGAAGAGCGAGCCGGATTGGACGACAGTACCTGCGCAGGCGCAACGGTTGTTGCACGCGTGCCTAGAAAAAGAACCGAAGAAGCGGCTGCAAGCGATCGGCGATTACGGGTTGACGCTTCAGGATTTGCAGCCTGTCGCCGGAGCGCGTTTCCGACCGCTGCCGTGGATCATAGCCGTCGCGCTTCTTATGGTTGTCGCCGCAATCGGCTGGCTTCGGCCACGACCTGCGCCCGTCTCAACACCGCATCTTGCGCTCTCAATCAAGGTGAGTGGTCTAACCTTTCTACCCGGTCTCTCGCCAGACGGCGGGGCAGTGCTTTATGTCATTGCTGGTAAGGCTTACTTGCGCCGCCTCGATTCACTTCAAGCGCAAGAAGTGACCGGGTACCCTGGGGGATTCCTCTCTTGGTCGCCCGATTCTCGGTCAATCGCCCTCGCAGCGAACCGCGAGCTTCAGACGATGCGCTTGCCCGACGGAGCCCCGGCGTCAATGGGTCCTCTACCCATCATCACGCGAGGCGGAAGTTGGAGCGACAAAGGCACTATTCTTGTCGCGAGTATCATGATCGATAAAGAAGATCGCGGTCTATACGCAGCCCCGGCAACGGGAGGAGAATTGAAGCACCTAGAGGTCGCTGGCTTCAAGACAGGTCAGTACTACCTTCCCGAATTTCTGCCCGGTGGAGAAGATTTCCTGTTTACGTTTGTGCCAGCGGCATCGGAAGGCGCTGAAATCTACTTGGCGAGGTTGAAGGACGCCAAAGTTGCCGACCCCGTTCTCTTATTCAAGAACGATACCGCAGTCCGATATACGCCAGCGGGTGGCGGGCGTATTCTGTTTGTTCGAAACGACAATCTTTATGCGCAGAGATTGGATCTGAAAGCTCGCAAACTTGCGGGCGATGCCGAACTCGTCGCAGAGCGCGTCGCATCCTCACCGATGAGCTTTCTTGCGCATTTTTCCGTTTCCAATGATGGAAAGGTTGCCTGGCAGCCAGGAAAGGCCGAACTCTCTGAGATCGCGATATTCACTCGCCAAGGGCGACGGATCGGAACCGCAGGGAGTCCGAGCCCGATCCGTGATATCCGGTTGTCGCCCGACGAAACACGCCTCCTGGGAGATTCGGAAACCGGCGCGTGGCTGTTCGAGCGAGACCAACAGGGGCGGCTCAATTTAGGTCGCGAATTCAATTGGCTTGCCTGGTCTCCCGATGGATCGGAAGTCCTCGGTATGGACGGTGGTCGGCGGGTGATGGAACTCCCGGTGAACGGCTCGGCCAAAGCGCGCCAAGTTGCTCTAGGGGATGACTCGATCGTTACCGTAGACATTTCCTCTGACGGCAAAGTGCTCTTGTTGAGCAATACGTCCTCGATAACGTCCATAAGGTTAGAAGGCTCCGCTGAGGAACGCCGCCCAAAGCTGCTCGTACGGACCGACGAGCGGGTCCGTTACGCCAAGTTCTCTCCCGATGCTCGCTGGATCGTTTACAGGACTCAGACTGGGATCTATGTTCAAACCTTTCCCGGCCTTGGTTTACGCAAACAGATCGCGAGTACATCGAATGCCTTCTCTCCGGTCTGGCGCGGGGATGGCAAGGAGATTCTGTACTACGATGACCACCATATCTGGTCGGTACGAGTTGATAGGGCGGGCGAGGACTTGCACTTCAGCGCCCCGAAAGTCTTGTTTCAGGTTGGCGTGCCCTTCAATCTGATTCCGGCTTCCACGGCATTAGCCGTTTCGCGTGACGGCTCGCGCATTTACTTCCTGCAACCGGTCGAGCAGCCGGACGCTGGCGTGATTAACGTCCAGATGGGTTTGTGGAAATGACCATTGGTACCTTCACGAGTCGGTTTGGCTAATTGCCGAAGTGCCGCGACTCGGTTGATCACAATCTAAACGGGAATCATCATAGGTAATCGAAGGAATGCTCCGCATGAACGGGAGGTTGGACTTGACGACCATGACACACGGTCCAATAAAGCGTCGGGAAACGGCGGCCAACAAACACCGACCACGCACAGTCCCACGCCAGATGCGAAAAATCGATGTATGCACGGCGGGCAAGATCACCGTCGAACGCGCATTGGGGGTGCTGGCGACCTGCTACGAACGCTTGATCGAGAGCATGGAAGAGGCGAACGCGAAGGTGGAAGGACATTCATTCAGCCCCACATTCGGATTAGTGGATGACGTGGCGCTGGCGGTTGCTCTCAGCAATTGCACGAAGCGAATTCCAGTGAAGTCACGGCTCACACTTCTGGAGCGGATGAGGCGGCTGAGTGCGGCTGGCAGGGACCGCCTTTGGGATCTGTGGAGTGATGAGTCCGAGCCCGTCCCGATCACGATGGAGCACGATCTCTGTTTGCTCGACGCGCTGAGGGACCTCTATGCGTGTGAGGTATTTGAAGGGCGGCGATTTGATTGGCGGATTGACCGTCATGGGTCCATCGTTTTTGACTGAAGGATTTGGGGCTGGGAAGAATTTCATAGAACCGCTGTCGAATCGGACGATGGACCGGATGAATCCTCCGGTAACTTGCAGTCTAGTGACCGAGCGTTTGCGGCCTTCGTTTCCGCCGACTGTTACCCGAATTAAGAACACGGCTTAGCCAAAACACAAGAAGCAAATTGATGCGATCCGGCGCACGATTGACTGGTTGATCATCATCTAAAAGGGAACCGTCAATAGGCCACTCGGCGTTCAGGTTAAAGTCCCGATCTGGTGCCTTCTAGAACTTCTAAACCCAGTCGGACTGGACTCGCCCACAGCTACAAGGTCTTAAGGAATGCGATCAGCGCGGCTTTATCGCTGGCGTTGAGCTTCAATCCGAATTCGTGCCCACGAACCGCCCGCGTGTGTCGTCCGTAACCAACAAAGCCTGTGGGAACATAATCGTCGTTGAGTCTTGCCGGATCGAACCAATCTTCAAGGGTCTTCACGCTCCCCTCGTGTTGGAAAGGGCCCCGATACGACACACCCTTGAGCGATGGCACTTTGTAATAGCCTGTTCCGCGACGAGTGGCAGTTGCGAGCATCGGGTCGGTACCGATGACGATAGGGAGTATATCGTATTTGGTCGTATGGTCAACGGGGATTCGGAATCCGAGTGCTGGCGTCAGCTTGTTATTGGTATAGAGTGGCGGCGTGTGACACCCGGCGCAGCCCTCGCGTTGAAAGATTTTTTCGCCGCGAGCGGAGAGTTCGCCTCGCTTGTTGGGGTTCGGTGGCGGGCGCAGTGAATAAATATAGAGGGCAAGGGCGTAAAGTTGCTCGTCACTGTAGCGGGTGGAGACTTCAGGAGGAGGAAGGGTGCTCTCCCCTGTGCGAGCCGTAACCGGAATGAAGGCACCGTAAGTGGCGAGGTCATCGCAACCCTGGTTCATCGCCGCATACCGCATGATGTCTCCTGGCCCGGAGTGCCGAAGCAGTCCCGTGTGATCGAGGTACCGTCGATCCTGGATGCCGATTAAGTCAGGAACCTGGGTAGGGGAGAACGGGCTGCTGCCATGACGCGCGATGACGCCTGGAGGAATCGCTTCGTGTAGATCAGTGATCTCGTCAATGGTCATTTTGGCCATCGGCGAGATGGGGTCCGGTTGAATCCACGGCGCGCTGTACAGGTATTTGGCGAAAGGGCGCGCGAATTCCGTCGTGTTTCCATAGCCCAGGCTGATGTTGGGGAACGTGCCCTGTGCCCCTTTAATCACCGTTCCGTCAGCCTGGACGCGAGAGTGACACGTGCCGCAAGAGCGGCTGCCAAGCTCCAAAACTCCTTTCTTGCGTATTACGATTCGAAGGTAAGGGATTGTGCCATCCGCCGCTGATGGGAGATTCTGCTTACGATGAAATCGCAGATAGCGGCGCTCCAGAGCTTCTCCGGTATATGGCTGGAATACTATCGGCCAGTCGAACACCACTTCACCGGCGCGAACCCAGTCGGTCTCGTTCTTCAGGGAGGCAGTGTCGAAGGCGATCTGGGGTTCCTGCTGCATCAACCAGTTCTGGTAGTTCTTCGGCTCACGCTCGGGGAGATACACGGGATAGGACTTGAAAACACGGCTGACCGGAATCTTGTAATAGTAGTCTTCCGGGACCTGCACTGGGGTGCCACGCGGGTCCGCCAGTGGAACCTGCATGGCTTCCAGGGCGGCTTTATCCCAGGCTCTTGGGATAGAAGAGACAGGCTGTGCACATGCCACTAAACTCCACGCCAGCACGCCCATCGCAGCAAGCGTCTTGGATCTCATAAAACTGTGTGACTATTATCCATCAAAATTGAACGCGTTCTTGGGCCTACCAGCAAGCATTCCGCCGGTGCTTGGAGGCCCTAAAGCGGTGAAATGATCGTTCTTGCCGGAATGGTGACCTCGATGCGCTTGGCGTCGATCATATCGATCGCGAGGGTAGGAGTTCTCAATTCAAATCGTCTTCCCGTTACATGGCGCTGTCCCTCCGCCCGAACGGCAGCCGGACATTTGAATTTCGGGGACTCCGACCATAACAAAATCATCGAGCTTTTCGCCCTGTGATATCTGCGTCGGAGAGGAGCGAAGATTGGATTGAGGCCGCCGCGAATGTTTTATAGCGCTCCCGACCAACTGTGAAGCCCGCTGTCAGAGTGATATCTATCGCCGTGAGCACTGCCGCCTATTTGGGTTTGGCCGTACTCGGCGAGGGCGGGTTTGCGGCTTTCTTTTCTCACCCGGCGCTAAGCACGCTCGCGGTCGCACTCTTCGTAATCGCTGGCGTATCGTTCTTCGCTGGTGGAAATCTGAGCCCAGGAGTGCGAGAGGATCGTGGCAACCGCTGGGTTCTCGTAGCGTTCGGTCTGATCGGTCTGCTGGACGGCTATCTGCCGGGTTACGCGGACCGGGTGGAGTTCTGGAGCATCGACGGTGAAGCGATTCGCTGGCTTGGCATCGCTCTTTTCGCCGCCGGTAGTGTATTACGGATCTGGCCGGTCTTTGTGCTCGGTCATCGGTTCAGTGGGCTGGTCGCCATCCAACCGGGGCACACGTTGGTCACTACCGGTATCTATCGCGTCATCCGTCACCCGAGTTATATGGGGGTGCTCGTCTTCTCGCTCGGGTGGGGACTATCCTTTCGTTCCGGGGTCGGCGTGTTGCTCGCGGCGCTGTTCATAATTCCGCTCGTGGCGCGCATCCGTGCGGAAGAGCGGCTGCTTCGCGCGGAGTTTGGTGATGAGTACGAGGCTTACTGCTCCCGGACATCACGACTCGTTCCAGGGCTCTATTAGCCCATGTCAAAACCTGAGCCGCCAAGTCCGATAACGTCCGCTAGAGTAAAAGCCTCGTCGTCTCCGCGCCGCGTGGCTTCGGCCATGCCAGATCGGATCGTTGAATCATTCCGATCGCGTCGCAGACGGCTTCCTTGAGTGGGCCGCCATCTTGACGTGAAGGAAGGGGCGGCCATCTGATGATTGGCATCGTGACGCACGGCTGTTCGCTGGACCGTTTTAGGTAAAAGGTAAATCCGATTGACGGACTGCTGCCGGGCAGTCCGCTGCTTTTCCAGACTTATTTTGTCCACCTACTTCTTCGAGCCGCCCAAAGCACCCGTGCGGCAGGAATTGCAGATGCCGAAACCCGTGCCGTTGGACTGGATGAATTGGCAGGTGGACGTGAGAGCCGCCAATTCGGAGCCTGGATCGGGAGGAATATTCAGCGAACTGGGCGTCGTGTTGGACAAGGTGCCGTTGATAAATGGAACGTTGACTGGACCGTAGGTTCCGGGAGTCGAAGACGGCTCCAGAGTAGCGCCCCAGGCAAGCAAGCCGCCGGTCCCTGCGAGAGCGACTGTAGAAGCTGCCGTCGCCGGATTGCAGATCGTTAAGTTGCCGGTTGGGTCGGTGCCTGGCGTACTCGCAATAAAATTGATGGTGATGGACGTTGGCACGGCAGGCGTGAGGCTGTTGCCGATCAAATCGGACTTGGCCGAGAGGGAGTAGAGCCCATCCGGCGTGACCAAACAGGAGCAGCAAGCGATTTCCTCTTCCTGCGGGTCCATAACATACACGTTCACGCAGATGTTCCCGGTGGTGCCCGCACCGGCGAAGCCGCCATTGCTGCCGTCGTTCGAGATGTTCACAACGGAATCTCCGATGTTCAGGTTGGCCGCGTAGCCAATTTGGTATGAGGGCGGGTTCACGACGATCAAGTTGGCAGTCGCCGGATTGCCAGGGTCATTCTGGTTGTCGTTCAGCGTTTGAGTCGTGTTGGTTAATGAGCCCTTTGTGGTCGCGGTGACGTTAATGGTAAAGGTACAGTTCGCGCTTGCAAGGAGCGTCGCTCCGGCCAAGCTCACTGAGCCCAATCCAGAAGTGGCCGTAATGTTTCCACTGCCGCACGAGCCCATCAGGCCGTTGGGCGAGGACACGATCAGCCCTGCTGGCAGCATGTCGGTAAAGCCAACGCCCGTGAGTTGAGCAAAGCTATTCGGATTCGTCACGATGAAGCTCAGAGTGGTGGTTTGGCCCGCTGCGATCACAGCCACACCAAAGCTTTTGGAGAGAGTCGGAGGGGTGAGCACCGTCAGTTGGGCGGGGTTGCTGACCGTTCCAGCCGTTGGTGTTTGGGTCGTGGTTACCCCCGAAGTCTGGTTGGGGTTTACGCCGGGCGTGCTGCTGGTGACGGAGAAGGTCACGGTGCAACTGCTGCTAGCCAGAATGGTGATCCCGGTGAAGCTCAGAATGGTTGCGTTCGCAGTCAAGACGGATGGAGTGGTTCCGACGCAGGTGCCGCCCACGGCTCCCCCCGCCGCGCTCATGTTGGCCAGAGTGTCCGTGAATGCGCCGCCACTCAGAGTGGAGGCATTGCTGTTGGACAAGGTTAGGGTCACCACGGAGGTTCCGCCGGATGGAATCAACGTCGGATTGAAAGCCTTGCTGATCGTCGGGGGCAATGGTGTTCCGTCGATTTGGAAGGCAAACCTAAACTCTCCTTGAGCAAAAGCCGTCCAGGGACCGGTCGTCGCGGATTCAGAAGCTAGTTCATTGGTCCCATTTGACCCGTCGCCGCCGCTACCGTCGTTCTTAAACCAATTTGCACATGTATTCGACCCTGGGGCAGCGCCTACGACCAACCAATAGGAACTGCCCGCCGTTAGTACAGGATGAAGCACAGAATTTCCTGTGAAGACTCCGACAGTCCCTGTGAGGTCTGTGGGACCGGCTGGAATTCCGGACACGCCAATTTGTTCCAGAACGACTCCTGAGGGCTGACCACCAGCATCTGTCTCCAGATACATCAAAAGCAGGTTTTGGCCGAAATCAAAGCGCAAGGCCGCCTTCGCATCGGCATAGAGTGCAGTAACGGATGGTTGAAACTGTACCGCCGGGAAAAAAACGTTGCCCTGAAAGCATCGAGTAGCCGCTGAGCCATTTATTTGGTATCCATCGGAAGGGCTAAAACTGAATCCAGGCCCGAAATTCGTGAATAGTACTTGGCCATTGCCCGCAACAACTGTCAAGACCGCAATACACAGTGGGCCGGACCAGCTTCGCGTTGAACGGGTCGCTCTCATACGTCGCATAGGAACAGTACCAAGAAGGAATGTTTCCTACAATTCTCTAGAGGGCATAGCCAAAAGGGTTAAGTCCTAACTACGGACTGGCAATCGAGGCCCTGGTGCCGGGAGACGAGCACCTCCCAAACCATCGAGGTGCCGGGCGTTGGGTCCAGTACCTCGATGGTCTTCGAAGTAACGGATTCCGGCGTCTTCATAATTCCAGACGATGACAGCGGTGCCCACGTTTCCCTGGCAGCCCTCACCGTCGATGGTGCGTCGCCGAGTTCCGTAGTTTCGGAAATTCTTGGAGACCCTGGTGAGTATCGCTGCTTCGAGGACTTGATCGAAACGTTCCAAGTGCAGTTGGGTGTCCCGCATCAGGTGGCGTTTTCGGCATCGGGGGGAGTTACGGGCGACGCTTCCATCGATCTGACTGCCAGCTACACGCTCATAACTCCCGAGCCAAACACCGGACTGATGATCTTGCTTTCGTCTGTCATCCTCGGTTCTACCCGCCGATTCAGATCATTGAACCAGGGTTAAATATCCTGCCGGGCTTTTTGTTCGCGTCGAAGCTGAATCGATCGCATCCAAGCCATGTTAGGGGGTGCACGCGATGACCAAAAACGAATTGAACAACCTATCCGCCCAAGAGTTGGCCGATTACCGCAAACGACGGGAAAAGTCGGCGGACGAGATGGTCCAGAGCGCATTGAAGAACTTGAATGCAGCGGCGGCTCGCGTGGCAAATGAAGCGGCAGCAGCGCAATGCTTGCGAGGCAACATTTTTCGCGACCAGCGCGCCCCATGGCCCGAAACGCGCCTGATGGACTTCGATCTCCGGGCCCCCGGTTGCATACTCTTCGAGCACCCGCACCCGCGCCGGTGATTAGAACACGGCGGGTCGCGCCATCGGACCAGGACTACATAATCGGTTCAGCGGGCTGGTTGCCATCCAAGCCCGGACACACGCCGGGCACCGCAGTGTTTATGGCGTCATTCGCCACCCGAGCTATCTGGGGAAGCTCGTCAACTCCTTTGGATGGGGACTAGCCTTTCGTTCCGGGATCGGCGTCTTGTTCACGGCCATGCCCACAATTCCGCTAATAGTGCGCCTTTGTGCGGAGGAGCGGCTGCTTCTGAGACATTTCGGCGACACGCACGCTTCACGGATGTTTTGGGGCTCTCTTAGCCCTTCATGAATAGATCGCGACGAGACCAAATGGCTCCTATTGAAGGTTCGGAGCGCGGTCGAGTGACAGCCGGTCCGTGATCCCGGCGGGCTCGGATTAATCCGGTTGATTGATGTAGGACCAAGTCCTACCTAAACATTTTCTAGCTTGTCTGGTCTCCTAAGTCGAACGTTTTCGGTTGCATGGACATGCTCCACAGGCCCGTCTTTATTGGCTAGAGTTGATATCGGAACGTAAGTTAAAAATACGTCGCCCCAAACTATTGACACCTTCTTTCGTTTCCGCTAAGTTTGAATACGGTTGACGGGCGCGAATGAAATGTAAAATGTCGCGACCGTCCTAAATGGTCCCGGACCCGGCAATCGCCTGTTCCGGCTTACCCCATAGCACTCGCCTAGCCCCGACCTCATCGCCCGAAGTCTGCCCCCTCCATTTTCAGACCGACCCGCCATAAGGTCGGACGATTGAAAGAGAGGAAGCAATGAGATACCAAAATATCTTCACCCATCGAATCGCGGTGAGGATCTATGACCAAGGCCAGACCTGCCACGTGGAGGACGTCCTTGACGGCGTCCCTCGTTCGATCCATACCGGGCAGATTGCCCCCAGTCGATTGGTCCGCAAATGACTACTCCAAAGAAGCTTGAACTGGAACGCGAGGTATTCACCACATCTCGGGAGATGGAATACTTCTCGGAAGCCGAGCTGGAGACCCAGACCGGGTATCACCGGGACGATTGGTTTCCGGGTGTGTTGAGTAAGGAAGCGTTTGACAACGGCGTGGACCACTGCGAGCAAGCCGGGATCGCACCTCACATCACGGTCGTGTCTGGTAATGGCGAACTCTGGGTTAGCGACAACGGCCTAGGTATCCCGCCCGAAGTTCTAACCAAGGTCTTGGACTTCTCCACCAGGACCAGCGACAAAGCAGCCTACGTTTCTCCTACCAGGGGAGCCCAGGGCAACGCGCTCAAGACCGTCCTGGCCATTCCCTACGTTTTGAACGGCGGAAGGTCGCCGACCACCGTCCGATTTGACGCACGCGGCCTGCGGCACTCCATCACAGTCTCCACAGACCACGTCCTCCGGCGTCCACAGATTGAACACCTTAAGGAAGAAATTGTAAAAACGGAGGGAACCACGATCCACGTCCGGCTGGATTCAGCAAGCTCACAAGGCTTGGAGCCAGACCCTGGATTCTTACAACGGCTCCTGTTCGACTATTCCCTCTTCAATCCTCACGCCTCGTTCACTTTGTATCAAGAAGGAATGGAAGAAGGCTTCCTGGCACCGGGGTCAACCTTGCGATCACACTGGGAGGCAACTACACCGGGGTGGCGAAAGTGGCTACCATCCGACCCGACGTCGGCCCATTGGTACACCCCTGAACAGCTCGAAAACTTGATCGCCGCCTACGTCAGCGCCGAACGCCACGGCGCACGTGCCCGCACCGTGCGCGAGTTTGTGAGCGAGTTCCGTGGGTTGTCCAGCACGATGAAACAGAAGCAAGTCGTTACGGGCGCTGGCCTGGACCGAGCGTACCTGCACGACCTGGTTGGAGGCACGATTGACCGTGGTCGCCTAGAAACACTACTTGAAATCATGCAGCGGGAAACGGCACCAGTCAAACCGGAGGCCCTGGGCGTCCTCGGAGAGGAGCATTTCCGCAGCCGACTACAGGTAGCGGAAGGAGACCACTTCCGCTACCGCTGTTTGAAGGGTACGGATCAGATCGGGATGCCCTACGTCGTCGAGTGTGCGTTCGCCCTCAGCGATGACCCGCTACTCCGGGGCGAGCACATCGGTTTGAATTGGAGTGTACCGCTGAGCAATCCGATTCTGGATGACGTTTTCGAAGTTGGCGGTCACGAGGTTGAGGGACTGCCCGCATTGCTGGAGGCCTGCAAGATCAATCTTGACTACGATACTGTGTCTTTGGCGCTCCATATCATCAGCCCAAGGTTCCACTTCTTAGACAGAGGCAAGGGCAGAGTTTCCCTCACTTTCGCGGAAGCCGTCGGGAAGGCCGTTTTAGACGTCACCAAGGAATGGTCCAAATATAAGAAGAAGCTGGATCGCGATCAGGACCAAGCCGATCGAATAAAGGAACGCCTTCTACGTGGCCGCAGCTCACGCATCACCGTCAAAGACGCGGCTTACGCCGCGATTCCAGATGCATATGACAAGGCCAGCGGCGGCGGACGCTACCCAGCAAATGCGAGACAAGTAATGTACGCGGCACGTCCCGCGATTCAGGAAATGACCGGCCCAGGCCTGAGCGACGAGTATTTCACGCAGACCCTGTTGCCAAACTTTATTAGGGATCACCCTGAGGAGACAGCTAAATGGGATGTTGTTTACGATGCTCGTGGGCATCTCTTTGAACCACACACCGATCGTGAAGTCGGCCTCGGCACGCTGGGGGTTCGGGACTACTTGGCCTCGATGAAGGATGACGGTTCCCGTTATCAAGAATTCGAGCTTCCAGAGTTGACGACCCGATTTCATACGAGTGGTCCCCGTGCCCGGTACGGCGCGGTCCTGTACATCGAGAAGGAAGGTTTTTTGCCCTTGCTTCAGCAGGCCCGTTTCGCGGAGCGGTACGACTTAGCGATCATGTCGAGTAAGGGGATGGGCACAACAGCGGTTCGCACCCTGATCGAGAAGCTTTGCCGCGATGTGAAGGTTCTGGTGTTGCACGATTTCGACAAATCCGGGTTCAGTATCTTGGGCACGCTCAAGCGCGACACGCGGCGATATACGTTCGCCACAGTGCCGGAGATATTGGATTTGGGGCTGCGCCTGGTTGACGTCCAAGCATGGGAATTGCAAACGGAGGACGTGACCCAACCCGATCCTTCAGAGAATCTAGAACTGAATGGAGCCACGCCCGAAGAGGTCGAGTTCCTGCGAGGTGAGTACGATGATGCCTCGGGCAAATATAAAGGAAAGCGCGTGGAGCTGAATATGTTCACGAGTGAAATGTTTGTGCAGTGGCTAGACGCAAAGTTGACCGAGCACAAAATCGAGAAGGTGATTCCCGACGACATCACGCTTGAGCTGGCGTACCGACGCGCAGCCCGTATCCGAAGAATCCGCGACATCATGGAAGCTACGCGGGAGGAGGTTGAGGTTTATGCCCAGACCATTGAACCTCCCCAAGACCTCAGATCCAAACTTAAAGAGCAGCTCGACCAAGATCCTTCGATCCCCTGGGACGATGCCCTTGAATTGCTCTAAGATGACGGCCCGGTGCATGACCGAGATGAAACTCCCGATTCGACGCCATACCCTAGATCTTCAATCGCGCAAAGAATTCGATTGGGGGGAGGTTCACGTGCGGATAGTTCAAGGTGGCTGCCCAGGGATGATCGTCCCCGAATGAAGGTGTTCATGAAGTTGTCCATGGCCTTCCTTGCATGGAGTTCGGCTTGGGGATCGGCGGCGTGGAGTGTGACCGTTAGTAGAGCGATCGCCCCGACGCAGGCGTGGCGTGCAGGCTTACGGAATAATGCCTGATCTCACGGTGGCGTCCAATGGGCCTCGCCCTTTTAGAGGAAGGCCGCGTAGTAGGCCGCGATGCCATGTACAGGAGTGACCCGTACTGTCCGGCTCTGCAAGGGATGCGGGATGAACGTAAAGGACGACCCTCCGGCACCGGCCTGTATAGAAAGACTGCTACTGCTCGGAAGGTATGAAATGAAAACAATCCAAGGTAGCCAACGAGGTAGCCACAGCGATAGACACAGGTGGAAAGTCTGGACACTTTCCCTCGCCCCTCGTTTTCTATCTCATTGAAAATGGACACCAGTGAAACCGCTGGAAAGCGTTCCTATGAATTCGTAATCAGCAGGTCGCCAGTTCGATCCTGGCGGGTGGCTCCATAAAATCAATAAGTTAAACATTTAAGAACGATTCGCTCCAAGTGAGGGCAGTGGCTTGGGCAGTGGTTTTTATCTACTTTTTTTATCTCGGTTCCACTTCTCTGCGGATGTAATCGCTTACGTCGTCAGCTCCGTCCCGGAGCCGATTCGCCATAGATACCGTGCGGATGAGGTCGCCCAACCAAACCGACGTTTAAGCAGTAGTCAATTCTGAAAAGGAGATCCGAGATCGACTCAGGCGCACATGCCTCACGCGGACTTGTAGGTAACACCACGCGACGATCAACGTCTGGGAGGGAGCGCGAAAGATGCAATCGTCGTCTGAGGTCTTGGGAGCGAAGTTGACGTGGTGCGTAACTAATTGATTTCATGGAGTCACCCGCCAGGGCCGAACGAGCGACTTCCTGATTTCAATGCCACCCCTGTCAAGTCTCATCTGTAACACTCCTGAAAAAACCGACTTGGCAATGAACCGAGCCTTCAATCCAGAACAAGATGATAACCGCACCGGGCGCGAGTGAGAGGTCGGGCATGGAAGGCGGCGTGCAAGATGGTAGAGACGGATCCGCGACGATCGAATCCTTGTTGCTGGCCGGTTTCGGATAGCGGATTGCAGTGGGTTTCGCGGCGCCAGGAGATGGCCTTTTGCTTGCTAGGACTGCTGGTTGCAATGGAAGAACGACGAGGTCGGCCTCGTTCCCACAGACACTAGCCAAACGTAAGCATTCCGGGGCTTGCGAGGCGTTGAACAGCCGCCAACAGACCGGCGGCTCAACGTCGAAAACGTTCCCGCCAGTCAGGTGATAAAGGAGATGATTTGTGAATTCGAACATAAAATGGGTACTCGCACTCGGCGTCGGAGTAGTCGGCGGCTGGGCCGCGCGAAGTCTGTCCGACTCGCCTGAAGGAGCTGGCGTGAAGCTTCTGGAGATTGGGCTAAAGGCCAAGGAGAAAGTGGACCGCTGGGCGGCAGTCGAGCGCGAGCGCCTGGAGGATATGCTGGCAGAGGCTCGCTCGAACATCTCGCACGAAAATGAGGCCACCAACAAGTCTGAACATAAAAGCCAGTCGGGACATAGGCGAGAGAGCCGTCTGGTCAAGATCGAGGAGCGCGCTTAGCGGGCCTGCGTATGAATGCGTCGGTCGCCCAAATTAGGGGTAGAACCCGCTTAAGGAGGAAGCTTGATTCACTCCGAACAAGAGCACACGATTCCTGGCTCACAGCCCGATAGCCGGGATAGATCCAACCGAATCGATGAACCACTGCGCCTCGTGCACCATCATGCGGGGTATGTGCGAATTCGCGCAGAGGCATTCGTGGAGCCGCAACATGACAGTCCGGTAGTAACTGCGGCGCGGACCGCAGCCGAAACTGCGCCTGGATTTCGCTCCTGGTCTCTCAACCCAAAGACCGGAAGCGTCGTCGTCGAATATGATCCGGAAACGGTCGAGGCCGACGATCTCCTCAACCACATCGCGAAGAGCGAGTGATTCCGAGGCGTCGATATCTCAAACCGCACCAAGATGAATCGCCAGCAACTAGTGAGTGGGTTCCTCGATACCGTGCAGGGCGTCAACCGGGTGGTTAGCCAGCTGACAGGCGAACGAGCGGACCTGCGAGAGTTGGTACCGGCTGCACTTGTGGCGTTCTCTGCTGTGTCCTTCGTGTTCTATGCGGATCGCGGCCGCCTCCCCGAGTGGTTCAGCACCCTCTACCGTAGTTATCGCGTCTTCATGCACTGGCATCGACCGGAAGTTCGAACCCGCGAAAGAGTTGCCCGGCAAGAGGAAGAGCGCGGTGGCGCCGGCGGCTAGGTGATAATTTCGCGCGCTGGAAACAATATCGTCGGGTGAATTGGCGCATCTGCGCACCTACACCCAAAATCCAGATTCAACTTCAAGCCCGGCGCCTCCCATTACATTTTCATTTCCTTCCGTGGGCAGTATTTAGATGCTCCAGACCTCATCGAGTGATGGGCAGTCGATTGCCTGTAATAGATTGACGGTGCTATACCGTCGATGCCCCGGGTCAAAAAGGAGGTCGAGACATGATGAAACAAACAGCGGGGAGGAAGAGCACCAAGCCGGCCATTTTGCACAAGGCCGCAAGCCACAGCGGTAAAGATGCGTTCGCCGCGATGGAAACTTATTTGCCGGCCGGGTCGCCGCAGCGGACCACAGCTGGAATCGTAGCGGCAGCGGGGGGCGCCCTGCTGGCTGCGGCATTGCTCGGCGTAGGTCCCGCAGCGCTCGCTGGGGCAGCGGGGTACATGGTGTACCGCGAGACTCGTTAAGAGCAAAAAAGCGACTGCGCAAAGCGGAGAAGTATGTCCGATATTGAGCTTGTAAAACCCCATTCGCTGTCGATCGCGACGGCTAAAGCTCGGGCCCAGAATGCCATCGACGAGCTTGCCGATGAGTATGACCTCGACAGCGAATGGCACGGCAATACGTTGCACGTTTACCGCACAGGCGTCGATGGCCAAATACACGTGACGAATGCGGAAATTCAGGTCCGTGTAACTCTCGGTTTCTTGCTGAAGCCATTGAAAGCGAAGTTTGTCGATCAGATCGAGCGCAGCTTCGAGAAGTGGGTACCTGAACCGGCGAGAAAGGCAGCGCATGAGCGCGGCTTAGCAGGCCACAAGCCCTGACAAATTCACCATGGCTACCGCGCCTTCCAATACCGGCATCGAGGTGAAGTCCGAACCTGGGAAAGAGTCGCCCGGCAACGGGAAGAGAGCAGTGGCACCTCTGGGAACGGCGCGATATTCGACGAATGCGCAGTTGGAGGTCTTTAATAAGGGTCCCGGCCGGGCTTGTGTCGTTGGCGTGCGTAAAAACTCAGTCGAGGCAAGTTCGCTCGAAGCATGGTTGGCTGACCGGATTGACGTTGTTCGTTTCGAATACCGGCGAGGCAGTGGCGAATTCCACGTCGACTACGATGACGGAGCCGCTCTCGCCGGTCGATTTATTCGTGGTCTGCGGGACAAGGTCCACACGCTGAACCGCATCAAGCCTGAACCGTTCGATCTCACGCCAGTGCACTCTCTGAAGGGCCGCGTTCGATTCCAAGTGACCGGCATCGGGGAACGGGAACTCGCTACGCTGACGATGCTCGCGGGCGGACTGTCCGGAGTGAGAAGCACCAAGCACATTCGCGGCGGTCGCACGATGCTGATAGTCTACGACCCCCACAAGGTGAGCGAGAGATTCATTCTGGCAGCGCTATTGAAGAGCGACCCGGCCGAATGGGCACGCGATTGGCACGAGCCAACTCCGACTCGATGGATCGCGGCTTTGTCCGGCACCTCGACTCTCATCGCCTGTCTCGCAGGAGCGGCGCCCTTCCCAATCCTGGCGGTGGCAGTTGCGCTGAATACGCTTCGGCCGCTTGGCCGCAGCATCGCAGCGCTCCGCGAACGACAAATCAGCATCGATCTTCTCGATGTGGCCGCGACGCTGGCGGCGCTTGCCACGGGCCGGCCGATCACCGCGGCCTTCGTAATCTGGATGGTCGGGATCGGCGATCTGCTGCTCGACATCTCCGCCAACAACGCGCGTTCCGCGCTTTCGATGTTGATGCGGCACAAAGAACCGGAAGCTCTCCGGGTTCTTCCGGATGGCAGCATTGAAATGGTGCCGGTTGGCGATCTGCAGGCGGGGGACCATTTCATGGTCCACACCGGGCACGGCATCGTGGCCGACGGCATGGTGGTTTCGGGATTGGCGGAAGTGGATGGAAAGGCGCTCACTGGCGAGTCGCGCTTGCTTCCCAAGAAGGCTGGCGATCCGGTATTCGCTTCTACCGTCGTGGTCGCGGGCCAGCTCGTCGTCGAGGTGGAAAGTTCCGGTAAGAATACCGAGGCTGCAAAAATCGAAAGAATCTTAAACACCGTTGGATCGAAACCGCTGACCTTGCAGCGCGACGCGCTCGACATCGCGAGCAAGCTGGTGCTTCCGACATTCGCGGTCGCAGGGCTCGCTGCCGCTCTGTCTTCCGACGTGACCCGCGCGGTTTGCGTGTTGATCACGGACTTCGGAACCGGCTTTCGCATCGCGGTGCCGACCAGCGCGCTGACCGCCATGACGCTTGCGGCGCGCGAAGGTGTTCTCGTCAAAGGCGCCCAATACCTCGAACGGCTCTCGAAGACCGACGTCATCGTCTTCGACAAGACCGGTACGCTCACAAGCGGCGTGCCCGAGGTAGTCGAAGTAGTTACTGCCCGAGGCATGAAGGAACCGGCCCTCATCAGATGGTGCGCTTCCGCTGAGGCGACACACGACCATCCGGTTGCAAGAGCTCTGAAGTCTTACGCGAAGGAACAAGGCATTCCACTGGTCGAGCCGGAGCCGGGAAGTGAGGAGTACGCCGTGGGAATGGGGCTGTCCGCACGAGTTGAGGGACGTCGCGTGCGAGTCGGCCGGGCGGTGTGGATGGAGAGTCAGGGCCTCAGGATCTCTCCCTCGTTCAAGCGGCGCCTTGCCCTGTTCAGGAAGCAATCCAAGTCGAGCCTTTGCGTTGCACTCGACGACAAAGTAGTGGGACTAGTGAGCTACTCCGACGGCACCCGACGTGACAGCGCAGCCATCGTACGAAGGTTACAGGAGAACGGACGCCGGAAGATCGTGCTCCTGTCAGGTGACAGTCCCGAGGTGGCGAAGAATCTCGCGCGCACGGTGGGAATCGACGAAGCCGTGGGCGGTCTCCTCCCGCACGAAAAGGCGGAATATGTGAGACGAATGCAGCAAGCCGGCAGGGTGGTCGCCATGGTGGGCGACGGCATCAACGATGCGCCGGCTCTGGCGGCGGCAGACGTAGGAATTTCGATCGCCGGCAGCACGGACGTCGCGCTTGAGACCGCCGATGTGGTGCTGCTGCATGGCGGTCTGGCGCGACTCGAGAAGGCTTTTCAGATCAGCGACCAAGCGCTGTCGAGTGTCCGCCAAAATCTAGGCATCATCATCGCGCCAAACGCCATTGCGATCGCTTTGGGTGCGCTTGGGCTCATTGGCCCGGCCTTGGCCGCCGTGATCAACAATGGAGCCACCTTGCTCGCGGTGCTGGTGGCGACGTTCCCACTGCTCAGAATGCCGGCAAATCATCGCCACCCTGGCGTTGACAGAACCAAGAGCGCAACCACAAAGAGTGCAACCTCGCCGGCCATCGAATCGCGGGGCCCACAGCTGCTTCTGGCTTCAGGACAACCGGGGAAAGGATGAGAACCGCATGATACCCATGGCTCTGGACACGTTCCGCGCCTTCTTGTTTCTGACATCCTTTCCCGGTGTCGGGGAGCACGTCGTCCGCCTCGTGAAAGGGGTGCTCGAATGGTGGTCGGGAAAAAAGATCGCGGTGATCGGTCCCACTGCCAGCGGGAAAGACAGCTTCCTGGCGCGGCTGCAGAACCGCGAAATCCCGGAGGTCCATTCGAACTCGCCAATAGGCGAGAAAATCAAGTCCTTTTCGGTGAACCTGGCGCTTTCCAATCGTCAGGTAATCGACATCACTTGCAAGGGCGTGATCAATATTGGCGGTGAGACTGATTATCGCGACGCGCCGTCGGGATGGCTCTCCGTATGTGAGGACGCCGACGTGATCTTCTATGTGATGACCGTAAACGATCTGTCCAAGAAGAGATTTCTCAGGGGCGGGCGAATCCGGCAGGACTTCGATTGGCTCCAGTCCGCGCTGCCACATCTCAAGCAGGGCGCGCTCATTCACATTCTGATCAACAAGATCGACGAGCAGATCGAGAGTCACACCGACTATCAAGCTTTGGCCGAGGAACTGGCAAAGGAGCTCAGCGCGCTCGACAGAACCGTCAAGAACGTGCTGCACCCCTACGAGGCGAGATATACCGGCGCGACCCTGATCTCAATGAAGAACAAGCAGATCTACACGCGCGCGATCAATATTGTTTTTCGTTCGGTCTATTCCGCGTTGCACGGGCCCGCGAAGCGCGCGAAGGCAGGGTGAGGTCCGATGCGTGCCTACTGGATTCTCCCCAATCGCGAACAGAACGATTGCATTCTTGCGAGTGACGGCTCGACGATCATGCCGCTGAGACAGATTCTCGATCCGAAACTTCGCCCTGAAGGGTTTTCGCATGGCGTGCCGACCGAACTCCTCGAGAAGAGCGACCCCAAATCCTTCGCGGAGATTCTGTTTGCGCAACGGTTTCCCCACTGGAGTGGAGACCGGCAGCTCTTTTCCGTATCGACCCCTGCCGGCCTCGACTCTTCGGGACGAGTGGTTCACTTGGGTCTTCTGTTCATTCTTGAACCGCATGAAGGCCCGAGATTCGAACTGCCATACGATGGCCTGCCTCAAACAGACCAGGAATTTGCAAGAACCTTGATTCAACGAATGATGACATCAGGGCCCGGAGATTCCTGGGTGCAAAGCGTGCGCGACCTTAGCGAACTTCCGTCCGACAACCCGGCGACGAACGTCGCGCTCGATCGTTCCGTCGTGCGGTTTGATTCGCTTTATGTGGCTGGCCCACACGGTTTGACCAAAAAGGCCGTAATGTGGATGATGCCACGGACGGCCTTGACCATCTTGCTGATTCTCTTCGCGGTCGTGAGCATGTGGCTGTTTGTCCGCGCTTGCGAACAATCCTCGCGGATCGCGGTCCAGACTGGAGCGATGACATGGCGTTTCAACTGAAGGTGAACGAGTCGGTGAGCGACGGGATCACCCGCAACCTTAGACTCCAGATCGAAAAAGCGCTCAAGCATCTGAGCGAAAAGAAGAAGCCTCACCATCGCGGCGCGCCCGAGAACGAGGCCGTCCGCGAGGTCCGCAAGTGCTTCAAGAGAGTGCGAGCCGCTCTCCGCCTGGTCCGCGAGGAACTCGGCGACGATATCTATCGCGAAGAGAACTATTGTTTTCGCGATGCCGCTCGGCCGCTCACCGAGGTCCGCGATGCAGAGGTTCTGGTCGAGATTGTGGATAAGCTTGCCCAGCAGTTCACCAAAGCGATCGAGCCGGGAGCCTTCACGAAAATCCATGATGCTTTGCTCGCAAATCGGCAGGAAGTGACCCGCCGCGTACTCGCTGAGGACCGAGCGTTCGCTGCGGTGAAAGAAGTTGCCACGCGCGAGCTCGCGAAATTTTCCAAATTGACGATCATGCATGACGGTTGGGCAGCTTTGGAGGGTGGCCTCAGGCGGGTATACCGGACCGGTCATCATGCGCTCGCCTTGGCGGCGGAGAACCCGAGTGTCGAGAATCTCCACGAGTTGCGTAAGCAAGCCAAGTATCTTTGGCATCAATTGCAACTTCTCGAGGCCGCATGGACCGGCACTGAGAAGGATCTGGTGGATCAGACTCACACACTGACGACGGTACTCGGAGAAGATCACGATCTGGCTGTTCTTCGCCAAACGCTCGCCGCCGATCCACTCGCTTATGGCGGACATCCCATCCTGAAGGGCGTATTCGCTGTCATCGATCGCCGGCGCGAGCAACTCGAGCAGCAGGCGTTCGCTCTGGCCCGGGGGATCTACAAGGACCCTCCAAAGGAGTTCATGCGTCGAATCGAGGCATCGATGAATTATGAGGTAGTCAAATGAAGAACGGCACCCAATTTAAGAGCCTCCTGAAGAAATTGAGTCGAGACCCGCAGTTGAAGCGAGTCATTGCCAAAGCCAGACGGCAACCCCCTGGAAAGGGTCGAACCAAGGTCGAAACCGCGACGGGCGCCGTCTTGCTCATCGTGAAGATCGCTTCGCGCTTTACGAGCAAAAAGAAGGCCCGTGCGCTCGACGAGATCATGGACATCATTTACTTGCTGATCCAGGTCAGCTTGTTGCTCAAGGAAAATATCTTTGACCGTCGTGAGGTAAGGGACTTTCTTAGCAGAAGTTCCAAACGACTTTATTCATTAGCCCAAGAATGCGTCGCTATGGTCTTGCCGAAGACAAAAGAACTTCGTCCCGTACGCAGGCCACAGTCAGCATGAGTCGACGCAGGGCGCTGAGCAGGTTTGAGTTCGAATGGCCCTTGAGAAGTTCGGTGGTTTGTGCGATCTTTGGGGGGCCGAGGAGCGGCTTATGAAACCAAAAAAGAAGAAACCGACAAATGCAGTCACGCTGTTGACAAGAATCGAGACGTTACTATCCGATGTTCTCAAAGAGTGTTCGAGCATTGAACAGAGTGTCGAGAAAAACGTCAGAGAGGCACTTCTCTCCGCGCAATCATCAGTTACCAGTGCCATAGATTATTTTCGCGCCGCTCCATCTTCTGCAGCCCCGCCGAGGGCCGCCAAGAAGAAGGCAAAACCGTCCGCAATCGCTAAAAAACGCGTTAAGGCCCCCGCTGTTAAGAAGCGAGCGGTCAGGGCTTAAGAAATCTCAAACAACATGGCCAGTTCCATGGCTGGCCATGTCATGTCCCTGCGTGGTAGCAGGCCGAACTGTCCGTCAGTCTAACGCGAGGAACGTACGCCAGATTCGCCGTTCTGGCATCAAGTGGGAGCAGCTTTCACCAGCTTGTTTAAGCAATGTTGGCGTGAGGGTGGCCAAGAGACGTCTGTTGCGTTCCTGGACTCGGATTCAAAATATCATTCGATTGGGACGGCTGGCGACCAAGAGCGCAAGTATGTCGAGTACTTCAACTCCTATTTCCGGTCGGGAAGCGCGAACACGTACAGAGCATTGCCGGTCGCGGGATAATGCAGATCCGGCGCGACCACGCCCGGCACCCCGCGCGGGCTGCCTCCACCGTTGCTCGTGACCACCGCGACGTACTGTTTACCGCCCGCCGTAAACGTCAGCGGGAAGCCCTGCACGGCCGCCCCTAGCCGGGTCTCCCACAGAATGCGGCCGGTATTGGCGTCGAACGCGCGGAACATGCGGTCCAGGT
>JBEKBK010000006.1:0-47091 GCA_050015435.1 Bryobacteraceae bacterium | reverse complement strand
CAAATGCCGTGCGAACCGCGACCTTCGGCTTCAATTCCTCGCTGACGGGGGTCCGCTGAGCTTCAGGAGCTGGCAGCAGCGCCGTGAATGCGGCGGTTACCTCCGGCTCGCCTGGGACTGCGCCGCCTTCCGCCTGCTCTTCGATGATCTGCCGGAGGACATCGCAGGCCTTGAGTCCGCAATCGATCAAGTCCGCCGTGACGGCCAGACGCCCTTCACGCGCCAGGTCGAACGCCTCCTCCATTTTGTGAGCGAACCTTGCAAGATGCGCGAACCCCGCGGTTGCGCCCGATCCCTTGATGGTGTGAACGGCCCGGAATACCCGGTGTACCAGCGTGGTATCGCCCGGTTCCGTCTCCAGCACCAGCAGGGCTGAGTCGAGCTCAATCAGCAGATCCAGAGCCTCAGCCCTGAATGTACCCCGCATCTGCTCCATAATGTCTATGGACATCAGCGAATGACCTTCTTCACTACCGCCAGAAGCTGGCTCGGGTTAAACGGTTTTACAATCCAGCCTGTCGCACCTGCCGCCTTACCTTGCTGTTTCTTTTCTTCAAGCGACTCAGTGGTCAGCAGAACGATCGGGACGAACTTGTATTGGGGCATCGCCCGAAGCTGGCGCGTGAGTTCGAGACCGTCCATGTTCGGCATATTGACGTCCGTCACGAATAGGTGTATTCCCCGGCCCTTCAGTTTGGACAATGCATCCACTCCGTCCACAGCTTCGACCACGTCATAGCCGCCGTCCCGCAGCGTAAAGCTCACCATCTGCCGGAGACTGGCCGAATCGTCCACAGTCATGATGGTTTTCACAAGCCCTCTCGCGCACTGAGTAACTCACGCCGCAAGCCGCAGCGTTCCACCGCGCCGATGAAAACCTCCGAGGGGTTGTCGAAGGAAAGCGCTGAAACCGTCTTGCGCAGCGAACACAGCAATTGCAGGATGCAGGTGTCAATGTCCTCTAAACCCTGAGTATCGATTCCGAGCTGTGTGCCATCTTCCAGATCTTCCTTCAGCCTGGCGGCGAGGTCCTGAGCGTCCCGGATGGTGACCGCGCCCTCGAGCGTCAGAATTTGCCTATCTTGCCGGTTAGCGATCGTGAAGGGCACCGCTCTCCTCCTCTCCGCCGGGCTTCAACATGGCCGTAATCATGCGAATGTTCTCGATCATCATTTCGGGCGACGAAGGTTTGACCAGATAAAGATTCGCGCCGGCCTCAAAACCCTTCATCTTGTCCCTGGCTTCGCTCTCCGTGGACACGATGATGATAGGAAGCGAGCTGTACTTTCCATCCGCGCGCACCCGCCGGATGAATTCGTAGCCATCCATGTTGGCCATATTGATATCGGTGAGAACCAGGTCGCAGGAATGGGTGTACAATTTTTCGAGGCCGTCACTGCCGTCCACCGCGGTAATCACCTGAAAATCGGCTTGTTCCAAGATGTAGGAGTGATAGCTCCTGACGAACTCCGAGTCATCCACGATCAGGATCGTTTTCTTGTTATCCACAGCGCTATTCCTTCACATAGACCAGATGGTTTTCAAACCGCTTTAGCTTGAATGCCGTCGACACGCGTCCTATCGACTCAGAGTGCCCCAGGAAGATGTAGCCTCCCGGATTCAGGGCGTTGTAGAAGTGATCGACTACGGCCTTTCGAGAAAGATCGTCAAAGTAGATCAGGACGTTGCGGCAGAAGATGAAATCAAAATTCCGCATGGCGCGCAGCGCCATCCGGTCATTCAAGTTCAGATGCCGGGGCTCGACCAGGGCGGCGGTCCTCGGCCGCACCAAATACTCGTCGGCAACCTCAATCAGGTACTTCTTCTTGTATTCTTCGGGAACATCCTTGAGCGACCGCCATAGCGCGCGGCCTTGGTCTTTTGCAGCATGTTCTCGTCAATATCGGTAGCCACAATCTTGCAGTCCCAGGATTGAGCCTGCGGAAAGACGTCCTGCAGGATCATCGCCAGCGTGTAGGCTTCTTCGCCCGAGGAGCAACCCGCGCACCAGATCCGCAAGGTCCTGTCTCCGCGATCCTGCTTGGCCGATAGCATTTCAGGCAGACAATAGTTGGCCCATGCCTGCAACTGGTCATACTCCCGAAACATGTAAGTCTCGTTGGTGGTGATCAGATTCGCCAGCGCCTGCATCTCCTCGCCCTGCGCGTCGGCATAGCCGAGCTTGAACAGGTACTCTTTGGGATCGGCGAAGCCTAACGCCAACATCCGTTTGGCAACCCGCGTCTTCAGGAAGTAGATCTTCTTGTCTTCGAAATGCAGTCCCAACTTCTGATAAATCAGGCGGCTCAGACTTTGGAATTGGTCGACCGTGAGCTCTGGCATGGTGTTCCGGTTAACGGCCGAGCGCCCGCAGAACCTCCTCATCGGCTTCCGCCAACGCGTGGGAAGCCAAAACGGTCTCCAATCCAGGCCGCTCCGCCTCCCGCAGGGAGTCGATCGCTCCCAGGCGGACCAGGCGCTCGGGATTGGACAGACAGGAGAGCAGGAACGCGTAAACGTCGTCGCGAGAGGACAGAAAGCTGAGAGCCCGCACCGCCTGATAGCGGCATAGCGGTGGGTCTTCACCGTCAACCACCGCTCGTAAAACCGGCAGCAAATTTTCGACCGGGTCAAGTGACGGGCCGCGCGGCTGAATCGCGATCAGAGCACCGAGAATCGCGGGGCGAAGGTGAGGGCCACGCACCGCTAGCAGACTGGCCACCTCAGCGAAATCCTGAGCTGATCCCAGAGCGCCAATCGCTTTCAAATAAGACGCCAGGAAGAAGTCCGGCAGGGTTGCCAAATCCGGAAAACGTCTGCGGATGGCGCCTAACGAGGATGCCTGGCCGATCCCCACCAGAGCCTCCACGCAGGCAGCGACCAGCATGGGGTGCACGCCGGCCTGGAACAGATCTTCGATCCGGCTTCGGAACTCTTCTGCGCGTATCCTGCCAAGATTCTCCACGGCGGTGATCACCACGTTGGGGTCCGGGTCGGAAAGCGCGACCGCATAAATTTCCCCAGCGCCGCTGGCGTTACTTCCGCTCAACACGTCCAGGACGAGTTTCCTTATATCCTTGTCGCCATTCCGCATGACGGCGTTCAGGAAGGGGATCGCCGTGGCGCCTTTCGACTGCAACACTTCCACGGCCTGGTTACGAATCTGAGGATCGTCGCTTCCGAGCAGGCGGATGGAACCCTCGGTGGCCGCGTCCGCGTCGATCCGGACCAGCGCCAGGAATATCGCGTCGCGAACAGCCCTCGAAGGCTCCTTGCCTAAGTGTTCCAAAAGGGGGGGAACGCCATCCGGGTCATTCAAATACCCGAGATCCTCGGCCGCGTAGATACGCTCCGCTTCGTCGGGACAACCCAGCTTCTCCATGTACTCTTTGATACTGCTCATTGCATCGTCCTTCGGACCGCCTTCACGATCTCTCCCGCAACTTCATGACTGGGAGCCACCACACACGCTCCACCTCGTTCCACAGCCTCGCGCGGCATTCCGTAAACCACCGCGGTCAGCTCGCTTTCGGCAATCGTGTGCCCGCCGGCCTGTTTGATCGCCACCATTGAGTCGGCGCCATCGTCTCCAATGCCGGTCATCAGGACGCCGATGGTATCCGTCCCGTAGATACTAAGGACCGACGCCATCATGACGCCCACCGAGGGCACGAACAGTGTGGCGGGGGTGGTGGGCGTCCGAATCACAACCTCTCCCGTCATCTTGCGATGCAAACAGAGATGCATCCCGCCCGGCGCGACATAGCAGACGCTTGGCTCCACGGCCATGCCCGAACGACCTTCGACCACCTTGAGTGCGCAGTGATCGTCCAACCGCTTGGCAAAGGACGCGATGAAGGCGGGAGGCATGTGCTGCACCAGAAAAATACTGGCGGGTACGTCCGCCGGAATCAGCGGCAGCACCTCTTGTAGCGTTGCGGGCCCTCCGGTGGAGATTCCGATGGCGACCGCCTTCTTGCGGGTCGGGTTCTCAAACGAGACGCGGGCGGGCGGCTGGTACGGTTTCCGGCGCTCACGGTTGCGCTGTTGGAGGTCGATAACGCCCCGGGCGGCGGCGGCTTTGAGCTTCGAGATCAGTTCCTCCGCCACGGTGCCCATGTTGTTTGAGACCGTGCCATCCGGCTTGGCGACAAAATCGAAGGCTCCTAGCTCGAGACACTCAAACGTAGTCGCGGTACCCTGCTGCGTGAGCGACGAAACCATAACCACCGGGCAGATCTTCTCCTGCAAGATGATCTGGAGAGCCGTGATCCCGTCCAGCCTGGGCATGTTGATGTCCATCGAGATCACGTCCGGCCGCAGTTCCCGGGCTTTCGCTACCGCGTCCTCGCCATCCCGTGCCAGCCCCACTAAATCGAGGTCGGCCGACGCCGCGATGATCCGCTTGAGGGTCTGCCGCATGAGAGCGGAATCGTCCGCCACAAGTACCCGTATTCTATGCATGGATTTGAAATGGTAGAGGAGCCGGTTGAGCCGGCTCCCGTTCAGTGTTCGTCCGGCGTTGATTTACGAGGTAATCTCGACCTGCACGCGTTCGGCATGCTCGGGCTCAGAGTGCGCCGTTTCAGCCTGCACTGTTGCAGAAAGATGCGCCTGCTCCTGCCGGGAGAGAATTTTCTCCACATCCAGCAGCACAATCATGCGTTTCCCGGCATCCACCTTGCCGATTCCGGAGATAAAATGCTGATCGATTCCGGACCCGACCGCTTCTGGAGGGGGGGCGATGTCCCGCTTGGGCAGATTCAACACCTCACGCACGGAGTCCACCACCAGGCCCGTTTTGACGCCGCCGAGATCCACGATGATGATGCGCGTGCGGTCGTCGGACGCTCTGGCCTCCAGCTCGAAACGCTTCCTCGTGTTCAGCACGGGGATGACTTCCCCGCGAAGATTCGTGATGCCCTCAATGAACTCCGCGGCCTTCGGCACCTTAGTGATCTTGGCGAGGCGGTCGATCTCCTGAATTTGCGAAATCGGAACACCGTATTCCTCCGCGCCGAGCATGAAGGTGACCAGTTGAACCTCGCTCAACTCCGACGTGAGGTCCTGCGCGCCCTCGCCAGTTTTGTGGGTTTCGCCAACGGCACGATGGGAGGAATTCTTGACATCCCTCAGTTTTTGGTCTTTCATCAGGTGAGCCATGTCCAACAGCATGATCAACCGGGCGCCGTCGTCCAGTTTGGCCACCCCCGACAGTTCCATGCCGCCTGTCGAGGTGATCCGCGGCGGCGGTTCAACCAGGTTTTTCGGCACGTTCAGCACCTCGTGAACGTGATCCACCACCAACCCCACCACAAAGCCCTCGGCATCCACCACGATGATGCGCTGATCTTCCTGAATGTTCTGAGCCACCTGCTCCTCAAAACAGTGCAACGCCGCCACCGTTTCCCGGCCCCCGGAGAGAGCCTCCTCGGCGCTCCCGCGCGCGGCATCGTGATCGCCGTGCTCTTCGTGCTTCGTCCGGACTTGAAGCTGCTTGATGACCTTTTCGTTCAGCCCTCGCGCCTTAGCCAGCGCCTCCATCAGCGCCTGGCTGGAACTATTGGTTTCGGCCAACCACTTACGGAGATGCTCCGCTACCGAACCGTCCACCTTGGACTGCGAACCACCCGCGAAAAGCTTCTCGATCTGGTCAATCCAGCGCTCATACTCCTCCCGTAGCGGCCGGCAGCCATCGGCGACCTCCTCGGCCAGGGATCGCTGCTGGAGCAGTCGCCGCAGGTCGATGACCGGAAGAATCTGACCCCGCACGGTCAGCACTCCCAGCACATAATCAGGAACATCGGGAACCTGGTTCGGAGTCTGCACGCGCAGAATCTCGCGGACATGCTCCATGTGAAAGGCGAATTCCTCTTTGGCGATCCGGAAGGTGACCATCTTCTGGACTTCAGCGTCCGTACTCCTCGATTCGCCGGAGGACCCTCCGATTCCGGTTTTCGAATCCGCAGCCACGCCATTCGCCGAAGCCGTCTTGCGCGTAACGCCGATTTCGCAGACATGGGCGGCATTCAGGGCCATGACGATGCGCTGCCCCTTATCGAGTTTCACCACCCCTTCGAGGTAGTCCGAGGAGGTCCCGCGGATCGCCGACGGTGGGGGTTCAATTTCGCTGCGCATGACCCGAGTTACTTGTTTCACGCGATCCACGCGCAGTCCGGTTTTAACGCCGTCGATGTCGACCACCAATATGCGGGTGCGGTCGGTCGCTTCGGCCCGTTCCATGCCGAAACGGGTGCGCATGTCGATCACGGGTAGGACGACGCCGCGCAAATTGGCGATACCGTCCACGTAGGGCGGGGTGCGGGGGACCTTCGCCATCTTGGGGAGGCGAATGATTTCCTGCACGGACATGATATCGAAGCCAAACTCTTCGTCCTTCAACAGGAACGTGACCAGTTGGCTTTCGTCCTTCAAGCCGGCGGATGGTTGTAGAGTGTCTTTTTCCATGATGAATCTCCTCGGATGAGAATCTCTACGGGCTACCCGTTTTGCAGTTCATCGGCCTGCGACGCGATATCCTCGATGGCTTGGGCGATCTCCTGAGCAGCTTTCAAGCCCTGCTCGGAGGCGCCGGCCGCCTCGGTCGAGGCGCGCCCGGTTTCCTCGGCAGCGGCAGCGATCTGCTGGCTGGCTTTGCCCGCCTGCTCGAGTCCCGCGGCAGCCTCACCCGAGCCTTTCGCGATTTCCCGGATGTCCGTCACCACCACGTCGGACTCTTTCGCGATCCGATCGAGGTTCGCCGTCGAAACTTTGGCGCGTTCCACTTCGGCCCGCCCTTTGCTTCCAGCCATTTCGATGTCGCCGGCAACCTTGGTGATCTGCGTCTGCACGCTCTTGACCAGATCCTTGATTTTGTCCGCGTTCTCGCTGCTCTCATTGGCCAGGGACCGGATGTCTCCAGCCACGACCGAGAAGCCGCGGCGGTAGTGTCCTAATTTGCCGTCAGTGCGCTGGCAACTGCAACCGCCCCCCAGCTCCGGATCGGCGCAACTTCTTTAGCTGCTCGATAAGATCCGTTAGATCGGGAGGTTTTTCCTTCCCGAAACTGTCTAGAGTTATTCGCTCGATCTCCCTTTCAATTTTGAGTTCCCTCTTGCTCTCAGGACTCGGCTTGAAGCCAACGTATACATATACGGCCTCGCCGATACGCCCAATTCCTGGGGTTGTGTGGGCGTCTATTCCGGCATTATTTAGTTCATCGAGCAGTACCTCTCCGGCGGTCTTAATCGGCGGTGCTACATCGAACGGCAGTCGAATAGCAACTGGAACTGGATTCACGCCAACACCGCCTTGTCCCACATATCCAACAACTACGCCTTCAAAAAATACTGCATTTGGATCATTGTTGGGGCGGGGCGTGATGTTCCATCCGGCTTCGCTCAACACAAATGCAATCCGTTCGGCAGTTGCCTTGCACTCAAGGTCGAGTGAGTACTCGAGCAATACGGCAGTTCCGCGAAATGACGACATTCGTTTCGTTGCTTCCGTAGCCCCATTAAACAATCTTGGTGATAAATCTTCCTCAAGTTTGATCCGCTCTAGTTTTTCCTGTTCGGCGCGCAGATTTGCTTCGGCGGCGCGTTGTCCTGCCAGAGCCGCAGCTCCGAGTGCGTCGGCAATCTTAACATCCTTCGTCTTAGAATCCGTTACGGCCTGTGCCTCTTTTGCCGAGGCCAAGTTTCCCTGTGCCACTTCGAGAGCTTTTCCCTTGCGGATCACGACGAACTGGGAGACAAACACTAAACCTGCCAATACGACAGTAAGAGCGACCAGAACTACGTATGCGTTATTCCATCGCGCAATAGAATCCGTTATGTCCTGGACGCGGGAAGCGAGGGCTTGGATCTCAGACATACTTTCTCCGCTTGACATTGTTTCCTCGGCCTTGATGTTGCTTGCCGTCATCGCAGTGTGGGTGGCAGCCTTTAAATGTATCACAAAAAGTCGTTGACTCTCTAATGTTATTGTATTACACTAAGTACATGGCAAACGCACTCAGCAAGGACAAGCAAATCGCGATCATCGGAGCGCTGGCCGAAGGCTCTAGCATCCGTTCAATCGAGCGGATTACGGGCGTGCATCGCGACACGATCATGCGGCTTGGCGTGCGAGTTGGTAAGGGCTGCACGGCCCTGATGGACATCAAGATGCGGAATCTGTCTTGCACTCGGCTGGAGATGGATGAAATCTGGGGCTTCGTGGGAAAGAAAGAGCGGCACATGCGCGCCGATGATAATCCTCAACAGTGCGGCAATGTCTGGACGTACTGCGCCATCGACGCGGAGACGAAGTTAGTCCCGACGTTCCGCGTTGCCACGGATCGCGACAGAGCCACTACGACAGCCTTCGTTCTCGACGTAGCGGATCGGATGAAGAACCGGCTGCAAATCTCCACGGATGGGCTTGCGGCTTACGTGGACGCGATTGACTGGGCTTTCAGCGGAAAGGTCGATTACGGCCAGATCATCAAAACCTATGGAACCGAGGAATCAGTAGAAGCGCAGCGCCGGTACAGCGCGCCAAAGATCAGCGCCATCGAAAAGAAGGCGATTGTCGGACGCCCGGACTTCGATCTCATTTCGACCAGTTACGTGGAACGCCTGAACGCTACGACCCGCCTGCACATGAAGCGGCTGGCACGCCTCACCCACGCATTCAGCAAGAAACGCGAGAATTTTGAGGCGTCGGTAGGACTGCATTTTGCGTATTACAACTTTGTTCGCCGTCACAATACACTGCGCTGCACCCCAGCTATGGCCGGTGGCGTAGAGCAATCGTTCTGGAGTGTTGGCGAGTTGCTTGAGGCGGCGGCATGAGCCAAATCGAGGAGTTGCGGGACATCATCCGGAAGCTTCACGGCGTAGACTCTACCCACGTTGAAAGCGTCCCAATTAAAGAGACGTTTCGCGGTCAGACAGTTTGGGAAGGCGTAGTTGAGGTGTTTGATTTGATCGGACACCCCAGCGCGACGCGGCTTTATGCATGGTCGCACCAGACCGATAACCCAGAACAGCCATGGCAACATGTGACCGTACTGCACGGAGACGCGATCACAACGCCACTACTGGCTGTTAGAGCCGCAATCGTACAGGAGTTCAGAAGCAATGCCCCAGCCGAAGCCTAAGAAGATGGGACGCCCAAAGCTCCCCAAGGGAGACGCCAAAGGGCGCATCGTGCCGATCCGTTTCAACGCCAGCAACATCAAGCGAATTGAGGCGGCGGCCAAGGCGAATCAGAAAACCGTGTCTGAGTGGATTCGCGGGTTGGTCGCCACGGCGTTAGGGACTTAGGAGGAATATGAATTTCAAATTAGGACACTACCGCCGCGGCCATATTCTCCGGCGCGCGCGGCTTCCACGTTGCCGTTCACGGCCAGCATCTTGGTCTGGACCGTCACCATGACAATGGCGTCCACGATCTTGTCGATCCGGCGCGTGCGTTCCTCCAGTTCCATAATGTTCTTGGCGGACTCGGCGGCTGCATCGGCGCCCTTGCCCACGTTGACAATCAACGCATCCACGTTCAGCTTGTTGCTGGCCAGGAGCTTTTGAGTGGCCAGAGCTTTCTCCACGCTCAATTCGGCACGGTCTCCCATGCCTTTCGCGGCATGACGCATTTGGGCAGCCACGGCGTTAGAGGCTTCCGCCGCCTTGGCCTGCGCGCTGGATGCTTTGTTGATCTGCTCGATGGCAGTGGAGATCTGCTGCGAGGAGGACTTAAGCTCCTCGGCGTTCGTGGATAGTTCCTCGGCGGTAGCGGCCAATTCCTCGGCCGACTTCTGGGCATTAGTCGAAGTCTTCAACGACTCCGCCATCTCGGCCAGCGAACGAGCCGCGTCGCTCATCTCCGAGTAGGCTTTGGACTGCTCCTGAGTCGATTTCTGGGCTTCCTGGCAGGCCGAAGTAGATTCCTCGGCGGCCGCCGCAATCTCCTCGGCGCCCTTCAGATACGTCTTGGCGCCGGCCAGCGCTTCCGTCGCGTTTTTCTGAATCCCGGCGCAATTTACCTGAATCTCTTCGAGATCCCCGGCGATCTTGACGAGGTCCTGAGTGATGACTTTGGCTTTTTCCGCTTCCTCGCGGCCCTTCTTGCCGGCCGTTTCAGTGTCTGCGGCAACCACCTTGACTTGATTCTGAATCTCGTTGACCACTTCCTGGATGCCGCGCGCGCTCTTCTCGCTGATCTCCGCGAGATTGCGTACTTCGTCGGCGACCACCGCGAATCCTTTGCCATGTTCCCCGGCACGGGCAGCTTCGATCGCCGCGTTGAGGGCCAGCAGGTTGGTCTGGTCGGCAATGCGCGTGACGGCATGCACAATCTTGCCGATCTCCTCGGACTGGCGCTCCAGTTCACCAATCATTTTTGCGGATTCGATATTCGCATTCGCAGCGTCACCGATTCCTCGGATGAGAGTCTCCAGGTCCACCGTGGTTGACTTGGCGAGCGCTTGCAACTCGTTCACCCTCCGCAGGGATACTTCCGCACGGCCGTTGGCGCCGTCCGACGCCTTCTCGATCTGGTTAATGGCGGCGCGGGACTCTTCCGCGGCGGCGGACGACTCCTCCGCACCGGCCGCGATGGTATGCATCGTCTTTTCCAGTTCTTCCACCGCGCCCGTCGCTTCGGCGATCGCGCTGGCTACTTCGTCTGTCGCGGCGGACAGTTTCTCGGCCACGGCCTGCGCGCGGGCCACGGTCCGGGCGCGCGCCTTCTCTTCCGCCATCTTCTTCGCGGTGAAGCGGCTGTCGGCGAGATCGTCACCGTGCCCGTTCGGCTCCCCAGTCTTCTTCATGGGTGGCGGCGCTGCTGAGCCCCGTTGCGGCCCAAGACGGTTCATGGCGAGGCGGTTTGGCACGCTGGGCGCGCCGTTAGTGTGCACTTCGTTTTGTTTAATCATTTGGCTCCGGAGGTCCGTTCAATCGGAAGGATGGTTAGCGTTTGCTCAGGCTAGAGTGATCGACAGTTTCCGGCCGTTACGCCGACACGAAAGGCAATATTCTAATTGAATTGCTGATTTTCTTAGGGTGCTTCCCCACGGGTGCGTGGCGAATGGCCCTCGTGGTTAGGATTTCCCCTTAGCGAAAATCGAGAGATATCCGGAAGCAGGGATTGCAGGTGAGGCGGCGCAGGTCAAACGACAAAAATCCCCAATGTTCCGAATAGGAACACTGGGGAGCATATTCTACCGTTTCACTGTCAGCTTATGGGTTGGGCGGTCACGACGGAATACTCAACTACACCCGCTCGTTCCGCCGCAGTTCTCGCACTTATAGCACGACCCATTCCGGGTCATCAGCCCACCACACTCCGAACACGTCGGTGCGTCTGCGGCCACCGTTGCGAAAGGGAGGGCCTGTTGCGGATCAGGCTCGGTGACCCGGAGATTGGGCGTTTCTCCAGCTTCTCCAGCAGCGTATTCTGGACCCAGGAACTTCGCGCCCAGCCACCGGAAAATATAATCCATGATGGATTTCGCGTAGGGGACCGTCGGATTGCCCGTCCATCCGCTCGGCTCAAAACGCACGTGGCTGAACTTGTCGACGAAGAACTTCAGAGGAACACCGTACTGCAGCGCGTAACTGATCGCAGTGGCGAAGCTGTCCATCAGGCCCGAAATGGTCGAGCCTTCCTTCGCCATGGTGACGAAGAGTTCGCCCGGCGAACCATCTTCATACAGGCCGACGGTCAAATAGCCCTCATGCCCGCCGATCGAGAACTTATGGGTGATGGACTGGCGCTCATCGGGCAGCTTCCGGCGAATCGGGCGATAGACGATTCTCTCTTCCACTTGAATAGCCGGCGCCGCCACTGCCTTCGAAACTTTGGAACTTGCCGAAGAATTCAGTGGCTGGACCCGTTTCGAATTATCGCGATAAATGGCAACCGCCTTCAACCCCAGCCGCCAACTCTCGGTGTAGGCGTGCATGATTTCTTCCGCGGTCGATTCCTCAGGCATGTTGATGGTCTTCGAAATCGCTCCGGAAATGAACGGCTGGACGGCGGCCATCATCCGGACGTGACCCATATAGGCAATGGATCGCGTCCCGTTCTGCGGCCGGAAGCTGCAATCGAACACGGGCAGGTCCTCGTCCTTGAGAAAGGGCGATCCTTCGATGGTCCCGCTCGCGTCGATGTGGTCTACAATTTTGTTCACCTGATCCGGCGAATAGCCCAGCTTGATCAGCGCCGCAGGCACCGTGTTGTTCACGATCTTGATGACGCCGCCGCCCACTAACTTTTTGAACTTGACCAGGGCAAGGTCCGGCTCGATCCCGGTGGTGTCGCAATCCATCATGAAGCCGATGGTTCCGGTGGGCGCGAGCACGGTGGTCTGGGCGTTGCGGAACCCAGCATCCTGGCCGAGTTCATACGCCTCTTCCCAGCACTTACGGACGGCTTCATAGATCGCCGGTGGCACCCGCCGGTTATCGATACGCGCCGTGGCGTCGCGATGCATCCGGATTACCTCGAGGAACGGCTCCTCGTTCACGGCATATCCTGCGCAAGGGCCGGTGGCATCGGCGGCAATGCGCGCGCTGGTCAGGTAAGCTTGCCCGCACATGATCGCGGTGAGCGCGGCCGCCCAATCGCGGCCGGCGTCGCTGTCATACGGAATGCCCATGGACATGAGCAGCGCGCCAAGATTGGCGTACCCCAATCCCAGCGGACGAAAATCGTGCGAATTCTTCGCGATCTTTTCAGTTGGATAGGCTGCGTTATCGACGATGATTTCCTGCGCGATGATCATCGTGTCCACGGCGTGGCGATAAGCTTCAACGTCGAATTGACCGTCCGGTCCCACGAACTTCATCAGGTTCAGTGACGACAGGTTGCAAGCCGAATCATCCAGGAACATGTATTCGGAACATGGATTCGAAGCGTTAATCCGAGCCGTGTTCTTCGACGTGTGCCAGCGGTTGATGGTCGTATCGAACTGCATTCCAGGATCGCCGCACTGATGGGTGGCCTCGGCGATCTCCATCATCAAATCCCGCGCCCGCAAGCGCTTCACGGGCTGATTTGCCAGCCGGGAGCGAGTCCACCAGTCTTCGTCGTTCGCAACCGCTTCCATAAACTCGTCCGTGGCTCGGACGCTATTGTTGGCGTTCTGGAAAAAAATCGAGCCGTACGCATCGCCGTCGAGCGACGAGTCGTAGCCCGCATCGATCAGCGTGTGGGCCTTTTTCTCTTCCTTGGCTTTGCACCAGACGAATTTTTCGATGTCGGGGTGGTCGGCATTCAGGATGACCATCTTGGCGGCGCGGCGTGTTTTGCCGCCGCTCTTGATCACTCCCGCAAATGCGTCGAAGCCTTTCATGAAGCTCAACGGACCCGAAGCGCGTCCACCGCTCGAAAGCATGCCGTCTTCTTCGCGCAACGTGGATAGATTGGTGCCGGTTCCCGAACCCCACTTGAACAGCATGCCCTCGGTCTTGGCCAAGTCGAGAATCGATTCGAGGGTGTCGCCCACCGAGTTAATGAAGCACGCCGAGCATTGCGGCCGGGTCTGGCCGTCCATCAGCTTTTTGATCGAATCGGACGGATCGTCGTAATACCAGCCGTAACCGCGTGGCTCCTTCACGCCCACGTTGAACCACACGGGCGAGTTGAAGCACGCTTTCTGGGTCAGCATCAGGTGCGCCAGCTCGTCGCGGAAAGCAGCGGCGTCTTCGGGTGTCTTGAAATAGCGCTGAGCGCTTCCCCACCCGGCAATCGTGTCCACCACGCGGCCCACTAGTTGGCGAACGCTCGTCTCTCGTTCCGGCGAGCCGATTTTTCCGTAGAAATACTTGCTGACGACGATGTTCGTGGCGGTCTGGGACCAGTCCGCCGGCACTTCTACATCGCGCTGTTCGAAGATTACGGCGCCCTTATCGTTGCCGATCGAGGCTGTACGGGACTCCCACTTGAGTTCGTCGTACGGTGTCTTGCCGGCGTCCAACCGGGCGGTGAAATACCGCGGAAATGTCACTCCGATCCGCTCAGAAACCGGTCGAGGCTGAGGCAGGTCCTTCAATTTCTTCATAGCGACACCAACAGCGAGTTGTCCCATGTGCGATTGTCCTTCGTGGAAACGTCGGTACGTTGGTCAAATACCCGTTGACCAATGCCGCTGTCCATCATGCCCCAACATATAGTACTACGTCAAGAACTATATCTATATACAGGACACCAGGTTACAATCAGCCTACTAGTACTCTATCAAATCAGGACCAGATTCACAACCTTCGGAAGCCGGAGAAAGCCGATAAGAATCAGTAGCTTAACGCTCTCGTTCCTTCTCCTTGTCGCGTTCCTGCTTGGACTTCTGCTTGGCCTTGGTATCCGTAGGCGTGCGTGCCCCAGGTTGAGAGCCGGGCCTGGCTTCCGGTGTTGGCGTATTCTGCCGGATAGTGTTTTGCGGAGTCGGATTCGACGGAGGCGCGTTCGTCGTCGGCCGCTGGATTGCGGCGGGCTGCTGCTGCGGCGGCGTGAGTGGCCCAGGACGGCCCGGTCCTCCGACACCCGGTCCCGGTCCGCCAGTGTTGACTGCGGGAGCATTGCTCCGCTGGCTTATGTTCGGAGGCGGAACTCCCGCAGGCCTGACATAGGGCCGCGCCTGCGCTCCCGGCGAACTTTGCTGGATTTGACGCATCGCGGCTGCTTCCGGCGGACGGCCAGGATTGGCCCTTAGAACTGCCTGCTGCGCCGCGAACGAGGGCGGCGGAGGCGGCGGGGTGGCCCGCGCGATCACGGGACGATTCACAATCGCAGCCGGTGGAATGCCGCCCCCTACCAGCGGAGGACGCCCACCGAAGACTGCGGCTCGCTCCGGAACGACAGCGGCATAGCCGGTAACTTGGACCCTTGCCAGCATCGCCGGCTGAACCGCAATCGCTGCTACGGCAACCGGTCGGCCGCCAGCCAGAACCCCTTGTGGCACAACCGTTACCGCGCCCACTACGCCGCGATTTACATAGGTGACATTGGCGACAGCTACGTTCGCAAAGACCGCGCGGTTTACGATCACCGTGTTGGTCACATTAATCTGCTCGATATAGCGCGGACTGTAACCATAGGCCGGCACAAAGACCTCGCGTGGACCCAGCGCGAACCATCCCACGGCTGGACCACCGACCGCAATTCCTACGCCGAAGCTGGGTCCGCCGACCCACGCGACCAGCGCCGGCGCATACACCGGACGTACGGCGACCGGACCGGGAACCCAAGCCCATCCGCCGCCGACGAAAACCCAGCGCCCGTAATGGAATGGCGCGTAGCCCCACGGCGCGTCGTCCACCCAGGTCCAGCCCCACGGCGCAATCCATGCCCAGTGGCCGGTATGATAAGGTGCCCAGCCAGGCGGAACGCCTGCCGGCGACCATACTGGACCATAATCCGGCACCGTCCTCCAGGTTCCTGCCTGGTCTAGATCGCCGTATCCGGGCATATCCCGCGAAACATACTTGGCCGATTGGGACATGTCCTCGCGGCGGTCGCGATCCTCACACCAGTTATCAAAAGGATCTCCCGGGGGCGCCATGCGGCGGTCAAACGCGGGCGGCTGATCGGCTCCGGCAGCTCCGCTAATGCGAACCTCCTCGCGCGGATGGATGGCGAACGCCTGTCCGCCTGCCGTTGCTTCACCTTCGCCGCCTCGCACGGTCACGATCGTCGCGTCCCCCTGCTCGTTTACCTGGATGCGGTACTCGCCCGGCCGCAAGAGTGAGAACGCAACCTGCGGAGTATCGATTTCAAAGGTCTCAGTCTCGGCCAGCCTTCGCAGACGGACGTTCAGCGTTCCGAGTGAGATCTGAGCCTGAGCGGTGGCATCATCCAAATTCAGAAAAGCGAAGTTCGTGCGTCCGTCCAGACGGAAGGCTGCGGACCCGAGATTCATCTCGGCACGTCCGCCACCCTCGACCCACAGGCGATCTCCCGTAGTAAGCGGTCGGTTCATCGTTGCCGGCACCCAATCTTCCACTCCGCCGGGCTGGAATGAGACCGTGCCGCTCATGAAGCCCAGACGAGCCGCGCGACTGGGCGGGTCCTGTTGCCCCTGCGGGAGCGGTCCTTCCTGTGGCGGCGCTTGGGCGAACGCAAGCGAGCAGACCAGAGCGCCTGAAGCCATCATCAGAGTTGAAAGTTGTGTTCGCATGGGTACCTAGTTCTTCCTAATCTCAAGAACACCATAGCACCCTCGTGAGTTCCGAAGATAAACAGTAGTTAATTCAGCGCGATCGGCGGATGTGGAATCCTTCAGGAGGGGGCTGCGTCTAATAAGTAGGAAAGGAGAGATGAAGATGGTGAAAAGAATTGGCCTCTCGATGGTTGCGCTGATTGCTTTAGCTGTCCTTCTCACCCCGGCGCCCGCAAACGCGGCCGTCCGCTTCGGAATCTACGGCGGTCCGGCTTACGTACCGGTTCCCGTTTACCCGTATCCTTACGCTTATTCGACTCCGTACTATCCGTATGGATACCCTGGATATTATCCCGGCTATGCTTATCCTTACGGCTACGGTGGAATTGGCCTAGGCTTTGGACTCGGCTACGGCGGCGGCTATTACGGGCGTGGTTATGGCGGCTATGGCCGAGGCTACGGCGGACGTGGTTTCGGTGGCGGTGGGCACGGATTCGGTGGCGGACACGTGGGTGGTGGTGGACACGGCGGGGGACGCCGTTAACGCAAGGCTGAGCTAAATCAGCCGTTCGAGTTTTGATCCGGCCCGGATGATGGTTTCATTCCTCTCCGGGCCGGTTGATATTCCGCCTACCTCTACTCCGGTCTTTTCTTCCAGGAATTTCAGATACGTTCGCGCGGCCTCCGGGAGATCGTCGTATTGCGAGATCCCGCGGGTTGAAGTGCGCCAGCCGGGCAACATCTGGTAGACCGGCTGAATGGACTCCAAGGCCCGGTAAGTTGCGGGCATCTCGGTCACATCCTTCCCACAGAGACGATACCCGGTGCAGACCGGAATTTCCTCCAATTGATCCAGCACATCCAGCTTGGTAATTACCAACGTGTCGAATCCATTCAACATTGTGGTGTAACGAAGGAGGGGTACGTCGAACCAGCCGCAGCGGCGGGGCCGTCCTGTCACGGCTCCAAACTCATTGCCTTCGCGACGAAGAAGATCGCCGCCGGCATTTGTGTCCTCGGTCGGAAACGGTCCCGACCCGACCCTCGTGATGTAAGCCTTGGAAACGCCAATCACGCCCTCAATGCAGGTTGGAGGAACGCCCGCCCCGGTGCAGGCTCCGCCTGCGGACGCACTCGATGACGTGACGAATGGATAGGTTCCGTGGTCCACGTCGAGCATGGTTCCCTGAGCGCCTTCGAATAGAATCCGCTTGCCTTTGGATCGAGCCTCGGCCAGCAGCGCCACAGTATCGCAGACCAGTGGGCGAATTCGCTCCGCGTATTCCTCCGTCTGACGGCGAATTTCGGAATAGTCAATCGGCTCATTCAGATGGAACGTCTCGGCCAGCGTCTTCTTGTCCTCGGCCAGCACATCGTAGAGCGTGTGAAAAGCCTCGGTATCGAACAGGTCGGCGACGCGAATTCCGCGGCGTCCGGTCTTATCCTCATAACAAGGGCCGATCCCGCGGGAGGTGGTGCCGATCGGGATCCGGTTCTCGCGAGCTTCGGACATCTTTTCAACCAACCGGTGGAACGGAAAAATGACGTGCGCGCGATTGCTGATGCGAAGATGGCTGGTGACGTCAATCCCCGCTGCTTCAAGCGCGGCGATTTCGTCGAGCAATGCCGCCAGGTCAATGACCACACCATTGCCGATCACGGCTTGCACACCGGGGCGGAGAATGCCGCTCGGGATCAGCTTGAGAACAAACTTCTTCGCGCCGATGAAGACCGTGTGACCGGCGTTGTGACCACCCTGATAACGGGCAACGATATCGAACCGTTCGGCCAGTAGATCGACGACTTTCCCTTTCCCTTCATCACCCCACTGCGCACCCAATACGATCACGTTGCTCATTCTTTCAATCCGCCCGTTCCGCGAACCATTGTAGCAGCGGAGGTTTCGAGCACCGCCGCGACTCAAACGTTACAATAGCTCTAATGCAGCTCAGTGATGTCTTCCTTGGTGTCGGGGAAGAGCAATTTCAACAGTTGATGCGTTCCGTTTCGATGGGCAAGCTGAAAACCTACCAGCTCTTCGACAGCCTGAAGACCCGGGTTCACTTGACCAAGCTGAATTCAGAAACGCTTCGCAAGTCGGCCCCCCGCAGCTGGGCTCGTCTTCAGGAGCACGACGATCATCTCGCATCCGAATTGGCACAGGCGATTCTGGTTTCGCACCTGGATATGATCAAAGCCGTACTGGACGAACTGGGTGTACCGCACGAGGAAGGCTTCTTCGCCAAGGACGCCGATGTCTCCAGCTACTTGAAAGAGGGCTGGCAGACCATGGTGTGGAACAAGTTCCACGCAACGATGCCCAACGCGCCGCTGTTATTCTATATCAATCACCTCGCCTGGGAAGTCGTTAAGGCGGAGAACGTTTTTACACCCGCGGCATAGCAGCTCCTTTTTATGAAAGAACTTTTCGAGGCGGTCAGGGCCGCGGATTTGTCCCGCATTGAGGCGCTGGTGAAGGCTGATCCTTCACTGGCGATCTTTGCGGCGGCAATCCAGGGGCACACTCAGGAAATAGAGGAACTGGTCGCCGGAAATCGCTCTTTGGCGTCCGGATTGAGCAGCGACGGCTGGACTCCTCTGCATCTGGCTGCCTTCTTCGGTCATAAAGAGGCCGCGCAGCTGCTTCTCAATAAGGGCGCGCTGGTAGATGCCCGCTCCACGAACGCGATGCAGAATACCCCGCTGCACGCGGCTTCGTCCGGACGCAAGCTGGAAGTCGCGAAATTGCTGCTCGACCGCGGGGCCGCTCCAAATGCCCGCCAACACGGTGGATGGACGCCCTTGCACTCAGCCGCGCAGAACGGCGATCTGCAAATGGCGGAGGTTCTGTTGGCCGCCGGCGCGGACGTTCAGGCCCGCGCGGAGAATAACCAAAGCGCGCTGGACCTCGCGCTGACCAAGGGGCATCAGGGCTTGGTCGACCTTCTCGAAAAGAACGGGGCACACCTTTAATGGCCCCTGGTTCCGATCTAAGTGCAGTTATTGCGGAGATTCACAAGAAAGCTCTGAAGCAACTCGGGGAATCGGCCACGCTGGACGCGATCGAGGCTGTGCGCGTCGACGCGCTCGGGCGCAAAGGCAAGCTGAACGACATTAGCAAAGAACTTGCCAAGCTTACGCCAGAAGAGAAGAAGATCGTCGGCAAGCTGCTGAATCAGGTCAAGCAGGATCTGGAGGCGAAGATCGAGGTCCGGAAAGCCGCGCTCGACGCCGCCGCGCTCGACGCCCGCCTGGCGGCCGAGTGGGTTGATTTGACCGCGCCACCACCGGGCGTTCGGCCGGGCAGCTTGCATCCGGTGACGCAAGTCCAACGGGAGCTCGAAGAGCTGTTCGTCTCGATGGGATTCACGGTGCTCGACGGACCGGAAGTAGAGACCGAGTATTACAACTTTGACGCTCTGAATATTCCCGCGGACCACCCGGCTCGCGACATGCAGGATACGTTCTGGCTGAAAGATGGCCGCTTGCTGCGCACGCATACTTCACCTGTGCAGATACGAGGTCTAGAGAAGCTGGGCCCGCCGCTCAAGATGATCGCGCCTGGGCGGGCATTTCGGAATGAAGAAGTGGACCCGTCCCACGAGCACACCTTTTACCAGCTCGAAGGCATGATGGTGGATCGCGATGTATCGGTCGCCCATCTGATCTATTTCATGAAAACGCTGCTGTCGGCGATTTTCCACCGCGACGTGACGGTGCGGCTGCGTCCCGGATTCTTCCCGTTTGTCGAGCCCGGTTTCGAGTTGGACATTCAGTGCCTGATCTGCGGCGGCCCGGGTTGTCCGGTGTGCAAGCAGTCAGGCTGGGTCGAGCTTTTGCCCTGTGGTCTGGTGCATCCGGCGGTGCTGCGTCATGGTGGCGCCGATCCCGAAGAATGGAACGGATTCGCGTTCGGCCTTGGGCTGACGCGCTTGGCGATGATGCGGTACGGAATTGACGACATCCGGTTGTTCTCGAGCGGCGATTTACGGTTCCTGAAGCAGTTTTGATCCCGATGAAATTCCCCTACAACTGGTTGCGCGAGTTGGTCGACGATTTGGAGACTCCGCCCAAGGAACTGGCGCGGCTGATCACGCTTAAGACCGCCGAATCCGAAGGTGTCGAGGAAGTGGGTGCGCTACTTGCTTCGGCATCTGGAGCGGTCGTCGTCACCGTTGAGCCAATGGGCGCGAGCCACAATCGCAAAGCTGTTATCGACACAGTGCGATATGGCCGCAAAACCGTGGTTTGCGGCGCCCCGAACTGCCGCATTGGGCTGCGCACGGTTTACCTGCCGATCGGGAAGAAAACCATCGAAGGCGTGGAGAGCGATGGGATGCTCGCGAGCGCGGCCGAGCTGGGAATCAGCCGCGATCATGCGGGAATCGTCGAGCTGGCGGCGCCCCTGGATCTTTTGGCGGATCATGTCATCGAGATCGATAACAAGTCGCTCACCCATCGGCCGGATTTATGGGGTCACTACGGAATGGCACGCGAAGTCGCAGCCATTTTGGGGAAGCGGCTGCGCGATCCGGTCAAGGCCGATATCTCTCTGAATGGCGAGGCGCCGATCCGCGTCAGAGTGGAGAATTATGCTCTGTGCCCGCGGTACTCGGCGTTAGTCTTCGAAAACGTCAGCGTCGCGCCTTCTCCTCTGTGGCTCCAGTATCGTCTCGAGGCGATCGGGTTGAATCCCATCAACAACATTGTGGATGTAACCAACTGCGTGATGGCGGAGCTCACTCAGCCGATGCACGCGTTCGATGCGGGCAAGATTCGAGGCTGGGAGATCATCGTGCGGACCGCGGCTCCGGGTGAAGACTTCAAAGCGCTGAATGACGAGAGTTACGTGCTGGACCCCACGAATCTGGTGATCGCGGATGCGGAAGGGGCGATCGCGCTGGCGGGTGTGATCGGCGGCGCCGATAGCGCCATCTCTGAGGTTACGACCCGAATCGTGCTCGAAAGCGCGAACTTCAACGCTTCCAGTGTCCGGAAGACGTCCGCGCGTTTGAAGCTGCGAACCGACGCTTCCATGCGGTTTGAAAAAGCCCAGGACCCAGAGACCACCGTGCGGGGTCTTCGGCGCGCTGTTGAGTTACTCCAGGAAGCCGCTCCCGGCATTCGCCTCGTGGGCGGATTGGCGGACGCGTATCGACGTTTGCCCGCGCCTGCGCCCATCGTGCTTGATCTAGACTGGCTGGATCGCAAACTGGGACGGTCCGTTCCCGCCAGCGAGGTCCGCGCGATACTCGAGTCGCTTGAATTTCAGGTAAGTGAAATCGCGCGCCGGACGTTTTCCGTGGTCGTACCGAGCTGGCGCGCCACCAAGGACATCTCGATTCCAGATGACCTGGTTGAGGAAGTCGGCCGCATGATCGGCTACGATTCGATTACGCCCGTGGCCCCCCTTTCGCCCGCGAGCGTCCCACCGCCGAATCCCGAGCGGGATTTTCATCACCGTCTACGCGACATGGCTGCGGCGCAGGGATTCACCGAGGTCTCCAATTACTCGTTCATGAGCGAAGAAGTCGCCCGGCTGTTCGATCTGGACCCTACGACGCTGGTCGAAGTCGCTAATCCGATCGCGAGCGATCAGACTCTGTTGCGTTCGAGCCTTCTTCCGGGAATTTGGCGGAACATCACTAGCAATACGCGCAACTTTGAATCGTTCCGGCTGTTCGAAATCGGCCGCGAAATTCACCCGGATCGCGAAACGCCGCACCTCGCAGCCGCAATCTATGCGAAAGATGACGGCGTTGCCGGGCTGCTCGAATTGAAGCGTCTCGCAGAGTGCCTGTTGCCGGGGATTACGGTCCGGCCGTCGACTCCCAGAAGCTACGAACATCCGCAACGTGCAGCGGACGTTTATCGGGATGATACTCGCCTTGGGCGGCTGTTCGAATTTCACCCCACAATGGTGGAAGCAGGACGGGCTGCGGTCGTTAATCTGGATTTAGTGCTCCTGGAGATGCTGCAACGCGGTGCGCCGCGCTATCTGCCACTGCGGCGATTCCCGACCAGCGCCTTCGATCTCTCGGTCGTGGCCGATAAACGCGCGCTGATCGGCGAGATTCAATCGCGGCTGGCGGAACTGGCGGGCGAATCGCTGGTTTCGATCACGTTCTTGCGCGACTTTGCTCTCCCTGACGAGACACGAAGCATTTCCTATCGCCTCTCGGTCGGCGCGCTCGACCGGACGCTCTCTTCCGACGAAGTTTCGTCAATCCGCACCCGCATGATCGAAGGGATGCAGGCTGCGGGGTATGAGTTGAGAGTCTGAACTGTTGGTTTTTCGGAACGAGATGAGGGCCCCCTGCCCTAATAGCCCGCGATTGCATCTGACCAGCTCTCGTTTTACTACGTCAGAACGCCTCACCACGACTGCGGCATGCTAGGCTGACGCAGACGCGGAAGCCTTGCCGCTTGGCCCACTCGCCACGGTTATAGGGCTTCGGTTGGTGGTCAATCCATCATAGGCAGGCATTACCTCATTAATGAGATGTAGCCCCACGGCGGGGTCAAGTCCAAAGCGACGAGCTTGGTCGTAAACGGTCGATTCCGGAACGAGCGCGGACGCTGGCGCGAGTTAGCGTTCCGCCTTTCGGATTTCCAGCTCTGTTAGCCTAATCTTTACCTCGTTCAGAGCCGTCTCGCTCTGGATCTTTGGGATTTCGGTAATCATTCTCTCCCAATTCACTGCCAGATCAATAATGCCAAGGACCGCCATGATGGCTCCGCCATAAAAGGCGAAGTCGGCGCCGCGGCCGGCAGGAAAAGCCTCATGTGCCGCAACAATAAAGCCGATGCCGGCGACAAGTAGTGGACCTCCGCCAAAAGCGAAGTTGACGGAACCAAGCTTTACCTCCGTCTCAGGCGGCGACAGCAACTCGGATACTTCCAGGGCGTTGAGCCCGCGACACGGAGCGACAACTCTCACATCACCAGCGATGCGGCGGCCAATTCTGTAATCGGTATTGCTCGGTGGCTGGCGGACGACCTTATGAAGGGGACTTCAATTCTGAGATCCTGAACCGGCACACGCAGGCTGATATTGGCTTCTCGAAGAACCTCTTTGAATAGCTCACTTGGAATGTGGATTCTGCGCAGCAGCAAAGGTACGAGGGCCTTGAGCTCTGCGGGGCCCTCTGGGCCAAATATGTCTCGTCCGGCCCGCTCACGACCCGCCGCAATCAGGACGTCCCGTCTCTGATCTGCGGGAAGGGAGGCTAAGAGCTCCTCGATCACAGAGTGCTTGGCCAATTGCGTCCTCCAATCACTACATTCTCCAATAGCCTACCGTAATACCACGCGTACGAGTGATCATGAAAGGGAGAATCTTTCGAAGGGTTGGCGTTCGGTACGACCCTCCGAGGAAGCCTGAATGAGGTTCCTGATAGAATCGGATGGAATCTAGTTGGAGGATTTATGCGGCGATTGCCATGCCTGTTGGTGCTGGTGGTGGGTCTAAACATGTGTCTGGACCTGAACGCCCTTCAGCCTGAACTGGCGCGTCACGGAATGGTGGTAACCACCGAGCCGATCGCCACCGATATCGGCGTGGCCGTGCTCAAGAATGGCGGTAATGCGATCGACGCCGCGGTCGCGGTCGGGTTCGCGCTGGCGGTGACTTATCCCTATGCGGGAAATTTAGGCGGCGGCGGATTCATGCTGGTTCGCTTGGCAGACGGACGCAGCACCTTCATCGATTTCCGTGAAAAGGCTCCGGAAAAGGCCTCGCATGATATGTATCTCGATGCGAGTGGAAAGCCCACCCGGGACAGCATTGAGGGCTGGCGTTCTTCGGGCGTTCCTGGAACGGTTAGCGGATTCGAGCTCGCGCAGCGGAAGTACGGGAAGCAGAAGTGGGGCACTGTCGTCGAGCCCGCGGTGAACCTGGCGTCCAAGGGGTTCGTGGTGAGCGGCACATTCGCCGAGTCGCTCAAGGAATCGAGGGGCTTGGCTCAGGACCCCGAGTCCAAACGAATCTTCCAGAGAAACGGCCAGTTCTTCGACATGGGCGATAGGATCACCCAGCCCGAGCTGGCGCGGGTGCTGGAACGCATCGCCAAGAACGGTGCGAAGGGCTTTTACGAAGGTGAGACCGCGCAGAAACTCACCGACGAAATGGCCAAGCACGGCGGCCTGATCACGATGGCCGATCTGAAGAATTACGCTGCAGCCGAGCGGCAACCGATCACCGGCAAATATCGCAATTACGAAATCATTACGTCGCCACCCCCCAGTTCGGGCGGCGTCGGGGTTTTGCAGATCCTCGGAATGCTGGAGGGAACGGGCTACGAGAAGACGGGGTGGGGATCGGCCGCGACCATTCACTACGAAGCCGAGGCGATGCGCCGTTTCTACGCGGATCGCAGCCAGTATATGGGCGACCCGGATTTCTTCAAGGTCCCGGTTGCCGGGTTGCTCGATCCGGCCTATATCGCCAAGCGGCGGGCGACGATTGACCCGAATCGTGCCACGCCGAGCGGCGAGCTTGGTCCGGGCCATCCGGCCGGCAGCGAAAGCTCCGAGACGACCCATTATGATGTGGTCGACGCGGAGGGCAACGCAGTATCCGTCACCTACACTTTGAATGGCGGATTTGGTAATGGCATTACGGTGCCCGGGCTCGGATTCCTGCTCAATAACGAGATGGATGATTTTGCGGTCAAACCGGGCGTGCCGAACATGTTCAAGTTGATCCAGGGCGAGGCGAATGCGATCCAGCCTGGCAAGCGGCCGGTCTCTTCCATGACGCCGACCATCGCTCTGCGCGACGGCAAACTGTTCATGGTGCTCGGCTCTCCGGGAGGATCGCACATCATTACCGCGGTAACTCAGGTGTTCCTTAACGTGGTGGACTTCGGCATGAACGCGCAGGACGCGGTGGACGCTCCGCGCATCCATCACCAATGGCTGCCGGATAAACTCAATCTGGAGCAGGGTTATTCACCAGACACGGCGGCGCTGCTGAAAGCGCAAGGCTACGACGTCGATTATGAGCGGTCGCTCGTATCCGCTTGCGTCCAGGCGATTGTGGTTTCAGACGGGTGGTTGCAGGGCGGCGCCGATGGCCGCCGGGGGAGTAAGGCCGCCGGATATTAGGACGGTCACTTCTTCAGTCGTGAACTTCTTCAAGCAGTGATACGCGCACTCTCGACTCACCTCTTCGTCAATCATCGCCTCACCACTGTGTGGCTGGACCGGATTTGGTCCGCGGGCATTCCGTTAGTAGAAATTTTCTGCGCGCGCCAGCACCTCGACTATCGCGATCGCGCGCAGATCGCCGAGCTGGGTCACTGGTTCCGCGATGCCGAGTTGCAGCTTCACTCGCTACACTCCCCGATGTACAACGACGACATCTGGGGACGCTCCGGACCGGACGCGGTGATCACGATCACTGAACCGGTGAAATTCAAGCGGCTGCAGATGGTGGACGAGATCAAGCGCGCGCTGGAAATCGCGGAGGTGGTGCCGTTCCGGTATCTGATCCAGCATCTGGGGGTCAGCGGTGAGGCGTACGACGAGCGCAAGATCGACTCAGCTTTTTCAGCACTGGAAGAGATTACCCTGTTTGCCCGTCAGCGCGGCGTCGAAGTTCTGCTCGAGAACACGCAGAATGCGCTCGCCAGCGCCGAGCGGCTTCTACTGTTTCTTGAAACCACACACATGGATCTCAATGTTTGCCTGGACGTGGGCCACGCGAATATGAACGAAGGCGTGGCAACCGCCTATCGTATGCTGAAGAGCCGCATCCGCTCGACGCACATTCATGACAACGACGGAGTGAGCGATTCGCACCTGTTCCCGATGGTGGCGGAAGGTGGAACCATCGACTGGGAGCAAACGATGGACACGCTTCGTTCGCAGGATGGTCAGTATCCACTGCTACTGGAGCTAAAGGAAGTGCCGGAAATACCTCATCCTATGCAGACGGTTTGCCAAGTGTTCGAGCGTCTTGAAGCTTTGAAGACTGCGAACGAGTCCTGAAAAAGTTAGGTCGCCGGCGCGGGCGCGGCCTTCTTCTTGGTGCTGCGGCGCTTTTCGACTGGGGGCGTCCGGTCGCTCTTCTTAAGATTCGGCAGGACTATCGAGAGCACGAACTTTTTTTCTCCGTGATCGTCAAACTTGATCACGATATATTCTTCGGTACAGGAGAGAACGCTCCCCAAGCCGAATTTCGGATGCTCAACTTGCGCGCCTTGTGCGAAGGCAGGTTTGGTCGCCATGTGAACCGGGAATCCTTTATTTTGCGGGCTGACTCTACAATTCATTGTAACAAAAGAAGAAAGAATCGGCTGGATTACCCGCATAGCACCCCTCTGGCTTAAGGTTTTTCCCTCAGCCGATCGCGGGAACCCGACGGCTGCGGACGGTGTCTACTGTATTGGTAGAATTGAGATGAAAGGCGGGTGTGGCGAACACCACCGTTGGTCTCCGCTTCGACGCGTGCGGTCCTGATGGGACGACGTCCGTAGTACGCGTGGACGAAGCCGTACTGGTGGAGGGTCTGCGTTCGGGTATAGAGGCCGCTTACGAAACTTTGATTGACCGGTTCGAGAAGCCGGTGTTCAGCTTGATAGCCCGTCTGATGGACGATCCTTCGGACGCCTCCGACGTGGTCCAGGAAGTTTTCCTAAAGGTGTTCCGGAATATCGGATCATTTCGCGGGGAGAGTTCGCTGAAGACGTGGGTCTATCGCATTGCCGTGAACGAGGCGCGGAATCACCGGCGCTGGTTCAGCCGCCATCGCCGGCAGGAAGTCGGCTTAGATGCCGAACGAGGCGAAGTTGGATGCTACGAGGACTGTTTGCCGGATCCCGGTCCTTCGCCGTTTGAATACGCGCTCGATCATGAAACGCAGGCGTTGATCGAAGAGGCGCTGGGCCAGGTGAATCCCAAATTTCGCGTCGCGCTGGTCTTGCGCGAAATTGAAGGCTTGAGTTATGAGGAGATCGCCGAGATTCTCGACGTCTCCCTCGGAACTGTAAAATCGCGGATCCTGCGAGGGCGGGATGCGCTCAAGAAACAACTGGCGAGCCGGCTCGAGCCGGCCTCCGCTCCAAACTGGTCGCCACAACTGGCGGACTGACCGCCGGGGAGCGCCATGAAAGCGTTCCGGTGGGTCGTTGTGAAGAGAGAGATGGCGGTATGAAACGGGATCGTGGAGCAACGTTGCTGAACGACGAAATGCTGACCCGGGTCTTGCGCGGATTACGGCCCCTGGTGCCCCCGGCGAGGCTCAGTACGTCATTGCGCGTGCTCGCTTCGCGGGAGCTGAGCCGCCGTTCGGGCAAGGCGTGGCTCGATCACGTGCGTCTGTTCGCGGACAATCTGGCGCGTCCGCTGGCGTTGCCGTTTGCCGGCGGAGTGTTCTCCACGGTGATTTTGTTCAGCATGTGGCTGGTGCCTATGTACCCGATGCGCGCGGCCAGCGGCTTCGATGTGCCTACCATTCTGACCACTGAAGCGACCGTGAAGGGGACTGGCCCAATCGGGACCGCGGGTGAGGACATGGTGGTGGATGTGACCATTGACGGCGGCGGCCGCATGGTGGATTACGCCATTATTCAATACAACAATGCGAGCGGCCGGAACGTGCTCAACAGCGCCGCGCTGCGCCGGAACCTCGAGAACATGCTCTTGTTCACCGAATTCACTCCGGCCACTTCTTTCGGTCAGCCGACCGCCGGCAAGATCCGGCTCTATCTGGATTCCAGCTATATCGACGTGAGGGGCTGAAATCCGCCGGTGGGCAGGCGCTTCGGGCAACACTTCCTAGCCCGAAAATCGATCCTCGAACGAATTGCTTTAGCCGCCTGTGGCGAAGCCACGCCCCTTGCGATTGAAATCGGCCCGGGCAAAGGCGCGCTAACAGAATGCCTGCTTGCGCTGGCGAGCAAAGTAATCGCCATCGAAGTCGATCCGTATCTGGTCCATTATCTTCGCCAGAAATTCAGTGAAACTTTGAGTTCCGGGCGCCTGGTTCTGATCGAGGGTGACATTCTCAAGACGGATCTGGCCGCTTTCGGACCCGCCGTGATTGCCGGAAACCTCCCCTATTACATTACTTCGCCGATTCTCGCGAAGGTGTTTGCTCTGGGGAGCCAATGGAAGCGCGCAGTGTTTCTGGTCCAAGCCGAGGTGGCCGCGCGCCTGACTGCGGTGCCGGGCACTCGCGATTTCGGTTATCTGAGTGTCGAAACGCAACTGTACTCGAATCCGGAGATATTGTTTCCCGTGACGCGTGCGGCATTTCATCCACCACCCAAGGTGGACAGCGCCATCGTTCGTCTGGAGCCGCGCGACCCCGCCGAGTTCGGAATCTGCGACCCGCCTGCCTTCCTTCGCTTCGCTTCGGCATGCTTTCGCCATAAGCGGAAAACGCTGCGCAATAATCTGGCCGGGCTCTACGGTGCGGACCGTGTCGGCAGTCTGGTGGAAGGCCGTCTGCGCGCCGAGCAATTAGGCGTGGCCGAGCTGGCGGCCTTATATAGGAAACTTGATTGACTCTCTGCAAATCCTCGCGAATGAAGTGATCGCTTGCGGGCGATGTCCCAGGCTTCGCGAATATCGCGAGCGTGTGGCCGAACAGCGGCGCCGCGCCTACCGCGACTGGACCTATTGGGGTAAACCTGTGCCCCCTTTCGGCGATCCGCACGCCCGTCTGCTCGTGATCGGCCTTGCGCCCGCGGCTCACGGGGGCAATCGCACCGGCCGGATGTTTACCGGCGACCGGTCGGGGGATTACCTGTACCGCGCGCTGTACGAGACTGGATTCGCCTCGCAGCCGGAAAGCATTTCGCGCGACGATGGGCTGACTGTTTCAGGCTTGTATATCACCGCGGCCGTGCGTTGCGCCCCGCCGGATAACAAGCCGACTCCCGACGAGTTTCGAAACTGCCGCCCGTACCTGGAGCGCGAGCTCGATTGGCTCCAAGAGTTACGCGTGGTGGTGGCTCTGGGAAAGATCGCGTTCGATAGTTATGTGACGATTCTTCGCCAGCGCGGCGTCATCAAAAGCCGCTCGGCCTTCGTGTTCGGACATGACCGTGAGTATGTGACCGGCCCTGGCACGCCGGTGCTCATCAGCTCTTATCATCCAAGCCAGCAGAACACCTCCACGGGAAAACTCACCGCGAAAATGCTGCGAGATGTCTTCGAGCGTGCGCGCGGGCTTTGCTAGACCAGTTTCGGGGATAACGTAGACCGTCTCAGGAAGCGTACTCCGTTGAAAGCACTGTTACAAGCCGTACGAAACTGGTCGACGCCAAATCAAGAAATGGTCTAATCTGAACAGAACGTATCCGGAATGCTTCCTCGGCTCGAACGCTATTTCGAATTCGAACGGCTCCGGACCAACTGGAGAACCGAGATTCTCGCGGGCTCCACGACGTTCATCACGATGGCGTACATCGTGTTCGTAAACCCCTCGATTCTGCAAGAAACCGGCATGCCGTTCAAGGCCGTGGTGGCCGCCACCTGTTTGTGCGCGGCGTTTGGCAGCATCGTCATGGGCGTTTTCGCGCGCTATCCGATTGCGCTTGCCCCGGGCATGGGCCTCAACGCGTACTTCACCTACACGGTGGTCAAGGGCATGGGAATCCCGTGGGAAACGGCGCTCGGCGCAGTCTTTCTATCCGGCGTCGCGTTCCTGATCCTGACCTTCGCGGGCGTCCGGCAACTGATCGTCGAGGCAATTCCCAGGGACCTGTATGCCGCGGTCGCCGGTGGAATCGGCGTCTTTATCGCCCTGATCGGTCTCCGCAATGCGGGGATTGTCGTGGCTAGTCCGGCGACCCTGGTGACTGTTGGCAATCTGCGCGACAAGAGTACGCTGGTCGCAATCTTCGGTTTGCTCCTGACCACCGCGTTGCTCACCTGGGGTGTTCGCGCAGCCATGCTACTCGGGATTCTGGGCACTACGCTGCTGGGTGTAGCCGCCGGGCTGGTGAAATGGTCGCCTGATTCCTACAGCATTTCCGACATCGCGGCCACGGCGGGCAAACTGGATGTGCGCGCGGCTCTACATATCGGTCTGGCGGAGATTGTGTTCGTGTTTCTGTTTGTCGATATGTTCGACAATATTGGAACCCTGGTTGGCGTGGGGAAGAAGGCGGGGCTGCTCGATGAGACCCATCGCATCCCGCGCATTCGCCAGATTCTCTTCGCGGATGCTTCGGCGACGATCGCCGGATCTCTGCTCGGAACGTCGACCGTAGTGAGCTATATCGAAAGCGCCGCGGGGGTGGTCGCGGGCGGGCGCAGCGGAGTTACGGCCATTGTTACCGGCTTGCTATTTCTGGTCGCGATGTTCATTGCTCCGTTGTTGGGCGCGATCCCCGTTGCTGCCACGGCGCCCGCGTTAATCGTGGTCGGTTCGCTCATGATGTCTCAGATCGGAGAGATCGCTTGGACGGAACCGGCGGTGGCGATCCCGGCGTTTTTGACGCTGGTGACCATCCCATTGACTTTTAGTATCGCGAATGGACTTGCGTTCGGATTCACGGTCTACGCACTGCTGCGAGTATTGCGCGGCGAATTTCGGCAGACGCACTGGCTGGTGTATTTGCTTGCGGCGCTGTTCGTCGCGCGCTTCTTCTACCTGGGCAAGAGTGGCTAGTGATCAAACAATGTCACCAAATGTTGTCCACGCGGCAGCATCAACACCTGCCCGATGGTTTCTAGCCGCGCCTCCGCTCCGTCGATTTCGATCCTTACCGGAAGACGGTCCAGTATCACCAGCGCTCGCGCACTGCTCTGATAGGCGAACTCCACGCCGCTGCTGGTCGTGTTGGCAGACTTCAGATCACAGTTGAATTCGAGCAAACGAATGGAGGCATGCTTTTCTCCCAGCTGCACTGTGTGCGTGCCCGAGGGTAGCCATAGCGTCGTATCGTTCGCTACCGGCCAGACGCGTCCATCGACCAACGCCGGACCCTTCCATGGAATCCCGACACCCCTCCGCGCTTCGATAACCAGTTTGGACCCGGTTTGTTCCGCGCGATCGACAGTCGCGGCGGCGGAAGCAATCAGGGGAAGATCCGGCCCGAGCACCGAGTTCTCGAAGTACAGCGCCACGCGAGGGAACGCCCCGGCTGCCGCATGCACCAGCTCAAACAGCTCCGTTCCGGTTTGTTGTTTGGTGGGATAGACGTCCTGATAGCGTTCGACGATGTTGATATCGATTGCCAGCCGATCATACGACGCGTAGCGCGCCGCGATTTGGGGATAGCGCTGTGGTCCCAGGTTCCAGATGGTCGCGGGGTCCTCGATCAGGAACGTGAGGTCGTGGGAGGCCAGCATCGGCAGCAGGCGCGACGTATCGGCGCCGATCTTCTGCCGCATCGTCGGGTCGAAGCGATCGTCCACGTGCGTCAGGACCACATCCAGATGGGGCTTGGCCTTGCGAATTGCCTCGATTTCGGCGATCCATTCCGTCTGCTGGCTCTCCGCCAATTTGGCCCGAAACTCCAGGAAGTCCTGAAGACCTTTCGGATCTCTCGAATTGTAGTGCGGCGACTTGGGATCGAACAGCTCTTGCGGATCGAATCCTGAAGCTTGATGAAACTGGCTTCGCACATCATCATTCATGGGAGTCAGCCGCGCCGGATTCTCATAACCCTCGAGCGACTCGAAATACAGCTCGGCGAGATTGATCCCATCCCAGTCGAAGCGTCCCGCGAGGTTGCGCAGGCCCTGGGAGATGGAAGCGAACGCGGAACGGTTGGTCAGATTCATGAGCCTGCGCCAGTCAAGCTGCGCGTCTTCGAGCAATGCGGTTTTCTCGCGCCACTCCGGATGGTCGTCCCAGAATTTTTCGCTCACGTGCGGAAGTTCGATCCAGGCGTAGACGCTGATCGCCTGGCGATGGCAAGCCTCAATCAGCGTGCGCAGGTATTCGTCCGATTGAGGATCGCGTTCCCAGTAATGCCACGCGGCTACGTGCAAACCACGGATGCCGGCGGCTCGCCATCGCGCGGCGATGTAATCGAGGTCGACTCTCGTGCGGTAGGCAGAATCGAAGAACGCCCACAGCCGCGCTGAGCGGAACGGAGGATCGAGCCCCAAATCCATCAAGGCTTGGAGAACGTACGGGAACCTTTCATAACCACGCGGTCCGGGGGGCGCAGCCAGCCACGACACTCCTCCCGCGCCGCGCTTGAATCCGGCGAGCAGCGGCGCCCCCTGGTGTTTCTCGCGGACGAAAACGTGCGCCTCCGCCGGAAGCTCGAACACCGGCAGGGTCAGCGCCTTTTCCCAGACAATCCGCAACTTCGGCGCGTGGAGGTCTTCAATACTACGGACCTCTACCTTGGCTTTTCCGTTCGGACGGAATCCGAAAGCGGCCGCCAGTGGGGACTCTCCTTCGAGAACCAAAATCGTGCCGTGGTCGATCCGTTCCGTCCATTCGGCGAGCGTCCCCGTAGCGCCGGTTGGCGCAACGACTACGCGGGCGTCGCCTGCCGGGCTGTCGATCATTCCGATGGAGTTAAGAATCGTCGCCCACGAGCCCGGATCTTTGCCCAGAACATGAAACGAGAACTGCGTGGCGGCAAATACCGGCGACAGGCAGAAAAGCGAGATGAAGAAGCTACTTCGAAAACGAATACCAGATGCCGGCTCGAATGTCATTGAAGTTGGGACCTCTCGGATTTCCTTGGTTCACCAGATACGCCCCGCGCAACGCGTTTACCGAAAAAATGAGCGGTCCCAGGGCCTCGACGCGAAAGCGTATACCCGGCCCCGTTTCCACATAGTTGGCCCAATACTGGCGCAATCCGTCGACGGTCGCGTTCCAGTTCCAATAGAGTTGTGCGTGAAATCCGCCAGCACCTTCCGCGGCACGGAACGTGTATCCGGTGCGATTCTGCGAATAGAACAACGTGTCCTTCGAAAAACGGCTGACGAAAATGCCGTCATCATTTGTCTCCGCGTAAAGGCCATGGGCTCCGCCCGCGAGCATGGCTCCGATTCCCCGCGCGTAGGTCAAGCCTCCGCGATAATCCGGCACTACTCGACCGGGGTCCTGTTGAGTGGGCGCATACCGGAACGACTCGCCCGCTTCGAACCAACCCGTCAAACCTTTCCACGATTTGGTCGCGACGCCAAGCGCCAGAATCGCGCTTCGTTCGGAAAGATACTGCGGCCCGACAGTCCCAGCCAGTTCGACTGCCCCGCTGGTATCTCCAATGAAGCGCAGCGACAGATAGGGCCGGACGAACCAGTTCGGCATTTGCGGTTCGATCTTGGCTTGCGCGTAAGCAAACAAGTCATGCCAGCGAGTGGAGAACATGGGAAAGACCCAGACGCTCGTTCGGAACCGCTCCGCCGATGGCTTCAGGTTGCGATAGGCGCGCGCGGCCTCTTGCGCCGTGGCGGTGTCGGGGCTGAGCTGGGCTAGGTTAAACCATTTAACCGCCTCTTCGTCGTCTTTCAAATTGTTGTAGGTCTGGCCTAGCTTGAGCATCACGTCGAAGTTATCCGGGTCGTTTTCATGTTCGATAAGCAAGTACTTCACCGCGTCCTTCAGATAGCCTTTTTCGAGGCTTTTGTCGGCAAGTTGCTTTATATCGCTCGATCCCGTGGTGCTCGGCTGCTCCTCCCGTTTTTGAAGCTTCGGCGGCAGGTGAAGAACGTTCCGGATGCGGTTCGCCAACTCGTCATCCGCACCGGCGATCACCTGTTCGAGGAGAGGCATCGCTCCGGCCGAATCTCCGCGATCGAGCCGCAGCAGGCCGAGCTGCGCCTTGGATTCGAGATCGCCGGGAGCTTCCTGGATCACTCTTTCCAGTTCCTTTTCCGCGCCCGCGTGGTTTGACATAGCGACATACAGGTACGCCAGTTCGCGGCGTAGCGGTGTGTTCGATGGATCGAGATCGAGCGCTCTTTGAAATTCGTAGACAAACGGATAGCGCTTCGGCAGCAATTCCTGCGCTTCCTCCGCGGTCCGCGGTTCCGCGCCCCGCGATGCCGCAAGAAGCGCGGTGTTGCCTTCCTCCAGACGGTTCTCCGCGGTCCACACCCGTCCGAGATCGACCAGCAGCGCGCGACGGTCGGGACGGAGCTTCCACGCCGTTTCGTAATGTTGCGCGGCCAAGTCCAGCTGATCAGCCTGCTCAGCCAGATGCGCCAATTCTTCATGGGCGCTGAAATTGTCAGGTGACGTTTCGAGGACTCTCTTCCATCGCGCAATTCCCTCCCGAAGCGGCCGGTCGATATTCTCGAAGGCTTGCGCGACGGTCTGGTTTCCGGTCTTGCGAAGACGATCAAATATGCGCCGCGCAAGGGCTTTCTGATTGGTCTCGTAGCAAAGAAATGCGTACTCGAGCGCGATGTGGTCGTCAGCAGGATCGAGCCGCACTGCTTCGGTGAATTCGTCCCGGCCCGCTTCCGTCTCCCCGATCTTCAGGAGCGTGTACGCGAGATCTTTGTGAATAGAAGACTGATTTGGCGCCAGCGCAAGCGCCTGGCGAAATCCCTGAATCGCGCTATCGTAATCCTTGGTGCGCAGGGCTTCGTACGCTCTTTCGAGATCAGGAGTTTGCCCGGCGGCAAGAACGGCCGCCACCAGCATAAGGATTAGTCTGGGCACTCGATTCCCCCGGAGGGGTATCACATAAGTGCCTTACGCTTTCGATTTTTCTCCGCGATTGCGCAACACGTTGGTCCACAACCAATACAGCCCGGCGAAAAATACAACGACCATCATCCAGCGCATCGCAGTTGCGAGAAACGCTGCGTCCAACTGGGGAAACGGAATGTGGAACTTATTAAATACTTCCCAGCGCTCCACCATCCAATGCCAAGCCGTGTGGGTCACCAGCGCGGAGAGGATAATCGTGCCCATACGTTCCGCAACAACGTATCGGAACAGAAGCTCGAGGGCTGGGATCATCAGCACAAGCACCAGTAACTGCCCTAGCTCCACGCCGACGTTGAAGGAAAGCAAAGACGCCAGCATATGAGCCCCGGCAAATTGCAGCGTCTGGCGCAGAGCGAAGGAAAAGCCGAATCCGTGAACCAGCCCGAATCCGAACGTGATGATCCAGCGGCGATGGACCGTGGCGCTTCCGACAATATTTTCAAGCGCCATATACACGATCGAGACCGCAATTAGCATCTCGATCAGCGGCGGAAACCACAACGCGTCCGGAGCGAGATTATACGCGGACGCGATCAAAGTGATGGAATGCGCCACCGTGAACGAAGTCACCACGGGAATAAGCGCGCCGAAACGGCGGAACGGGATCACCAGGCAGAACAGGAATAGCAGGTGATCGGTTCCGTCGAGGATGTGCTCAAATCCCAACCGCACGAAGCGCAAAGCCGCTTGGTACCACTGGGGCTCGAGGTGGATCAGGCCTTCTCCACCGGTGAATTCGAAGGCGCGGATCGGACTTCCCGGCGGTATGAATCGAAGCGCCGTGACCGTGCGCAAACCCAGTCGGCCGAGTCCATCCGGGTTAATCGAAAAGCGGGCACGGTCGGATTGGATGGGATATTCGAACAGCACGTCCATCATCACCTGGTCCCAGACCAGATTATTGTCGCTGGGCAGCTTGGGTCCGGTAACGTGGGCGACCGCGTCTTCATAAGTCTCGAAGGACTTGTCGGAAGGAAGCGATATGCAGGTTGCGACGACTCGCGGATGCGTCAGCCGAGTGTCCCCTTCGTAGAGCTCCGTAAAGTCGGAGACCCATAACGTCCCGGCATCGGGAAGCATGGGTTCCAGCCGATCGAGGTCGAGAAACCCCTTATCGCGCTGCGGAAAATCAATGTCGCGCATGGCCTTGAGCGGCACGCGGACGAGGTACATCAGGTGCTGACCCTCTGGTTTGAGAAACGCCTGGATGGTTACGTCGTTGGGAATATCATGGCCGAAGGCGCTGGAAGAAAACGTGGCGATCAGCGCGGCGGCGAAAATCGTACTTGGGCGCGCGGTGTACAAAACGGGGACCGAATCGTGTATATTAGCATAGATCCTGTGTAAGGAACCGGATCCCAAGAAGGAGGTAGCAGAAGTATGAAGCGTAAAGTCTACGTCGGCGCGACCTTTGTCGCCCTGTTGGTCGGGCTCGGAGTCGGGTCTACAGTGCTCGACAGAAGGGTTCACGCGGCCGGCGGAACCCAAGCGCCCAGATTTGAAGTGGATCCAATGTGGCCGAAGCCGCTTCCGAACCACTGGGTCATGGGTAACACCATTGGCGTATCGGTCGATTCCAAGGATCACATCTGGATCATCCATCGCCAGGGATCGCTCGAAGCCATGGAAAACTACGGCATCGCTAATCCGCCCGGACCCAAGCGGCAAAAAGGCGTCGTCGAAGCCGAATGCTGTATTCCCGCACCGCCGGTGCTCGAATTCGATGAAGAGGGCAATCTCCTCAATCATTGGGGCGGCAGCGACGGCGACGGATATGTCTGGCCGGATTCAAACCATGGAATCACGGTTGACTTCAAGGGTAATGTCTGGATCGGCGGAAATGGCCGGGGCACGCCTCCAGGTCAGGCGCCGGGGCGTGGCGCTGGCCGCGGTGGTCCGCTCTATTACCACGACAGCATGATCATGAAGTTCACGCAGGAAGGGAAATTCCTGATGCAGATCGGCAAGTCCGGACAGAGCAAGGGCAGCAATGACACCGAAAACCTGGGACTGCCTGCCAAAATCACCGTCGATCCGAAGACCAACGAAGTATACGTGTCGGATGGATACGGCAACAAGCGCGTGATCGTGTTTGACGGCGACACCGGGAAGTTCAAACGTTACTGGGGTGCCTACGGGCACAAACCGGACGATACGAATGCCGGCCGCTACGATCCAGACGCGCCCCCGGCCCAGCAGTTCCGCAACCCGGTACACTGCGCCGAACTTTCCAACGACGGAATGCTGTATGTTTGCGACCGTGTAAACGACCGCATCCAGGTGTTCAAACCAGATGGGACATTCGTCAAGGAACATGTCTATTACAAGAACACCCTCGGCGACGGCGCGGTCTGGGACATCGCGTTCTCGAAGGACGCCCAGCAGAAGTACATCTATCTCGCCGACGGCTCGAACGAGAAGGTTCACATTCTCGATCGCGAGTCGCTCGAAGTCCTGACCAGCTTCGGCGACGGCGGACGTCAGCCCGGCGCGTTCTACGCCGTACATAGCATCTCGACTGACTCAAAGGGCAACATCTTCACGACGGAAACCTATCGCGGTCAGCGGGTGCAGAAGTTCGTTTACAAGGGTCTGGCTCCAGTCACGAAGCAGGATCAAGGCGTGCTCTGGCCCAAGACCGCGAAGAGCCCGATGTAAAGTCCACTTGTGTTGATGAATGCACGGCGCGGATCTCGCGCCGTGCATTCCTCATTTCCCTCCCCTTCGTTCTCTCGCGTCCCCACCCCCGTAGCTGCTTTCCTACAAATCATGTATATTGTCTAGGTCCCCCAAAGGAGGATCAGACATGAAGCGTAATCTCTATGCGGGTGCGGCGATCGTCGCGCTCCTCGTCGGACTCGGGGTAGGGTCCGCCGTTCTTGACAAAAGGGCCCAAGTCCAGGCCGCTGGTGGAGCCCAAGCGCCGAGATTCGAAGTGGATCCGATGTGGCCCAAGCCGCTGCCAAACCATTGGCTCCTAGGTAATGTTATCGGCGTTAACGTGGATTCCAAGGATCACATCTGGATCATTCACCGGCAGGGTTCGCTCGAACCCAAGGAAGTTTACGCGACCAAGAATCCGCCGGATTCGATGTGCTGCATTCCGGCCCCGCCTGTTCTCGAATTCGATGAAGAGGGCAACCTCCTGAATCACTGGGGCGGTCAAAATGGAGAGGGTTACGAGTGGCCGGGCTCGAATCACGGCATCTTCGTCGACTACAAGGGTAACGTTTGGATCGGCGGCAACGGCCGCGTCGCCCAAGGCGGCGGACCGGATGGCGAAATGCCCGCCGCGCCTGCCGGCGCAACCAAGGCCGGCAAGGCTGGCAAGGCCAAAGCCGCTCCCCCGGCTCCCGGTGGTCCGCCTCTGTACCATGACAGCATGGTTCTGAAATTCACCCAGGAAGGGAAATTCCTGATGATGATCGGACATCCTGGCCAGAGCAAGGGCAGCAACGACACGGAGAACCTCGGGCTCCCCGCCAAGCTCAGCGTCGATCCCAAAACCAACGAACTGTACGTCGCCGACGGTTATGGCAACAAACGCGTCATCGTGTTCGATGCCGATACGGGTAAGTACAAGCGGCACTGGGGTGCTTACGGCCACAAGCCGGATGACACCAACCTCGGCCCCTACAATCCCGATGCCCCGATCGCTCAGCAATTCCGCAACCCGGTGCATTGCGCGGAACTCGCCAATGACGGAAACCTGTATGTTTGCGATCGCGTAAACGATCGCATTCAGGTATTCAAAGCCGACGGGACCTTCGTGAAAGAGAAGCAGTACTACAAGACCACCAAGGGCGACGGCTCGGTGTGGGATATCGCCTTCTCAAAGGATCCGCAGCAGAAGTTCATCTACCTCTCGGACGGCGCCAACGAGGAGGTTCATATCCTCGATCGTGAATCGCTCGAAGTCCTGACCAGCTTCGGCGACGGCGGACGCCAACCCGGCGAGTTCTACGCGGTGCACAGTATCGCCACCGACTCGAAGGGCAACATTTTCACGACGGAAACCTATCGCGGCCAGCGCGTACAGAAATTCATGTACAAAGGTCTGGGCCCGGTCGCAAAACAGGACGAGGGTGTCCTGTGGCCTAGCAAGAGGAAGTAAACTATCCCCGCTCATCGCCGGATCAGGGTCGCTTGCGAGCGAACCTGGTCCGGCATTTCCATCTTTTGCGACCGTCCGTGCGGTTGACTCTGTGGAAAATTCGTGATAGCTTGGCCCCTATCGGAAGTTAGGTGTCTTGCTTTGAGGGCACGCCCGCGTGTCTGACTGTTTTGAGCCGCGAGTGCTCTCCGGAAAGTGTTTTCGGAAAGGGGTCAGTTATGAAGCTATCTAACCATGTCTTTCGCCTGCTTCTTGTTCTAGCTGGCGCAGCCGCACTTTATGCCCAGGAATCCGCCTCTGTAGTCGGTACCGTGACGGACTCGTCCGGTGCGCCGATGGCCGGCGTCACCGTGTCGATCAGGAACACGAACACGAACGTGACCGTAAACGCACAAACCGCTGCGGACGGCAATTTTAGTTCGCCTCCCTTGCAGCCCGGTCCCTATTCGGTCTCGGCGGAAGCGCAAGGCTTTGCCAAAACGATTCAGAATCTCACACTGGACGTCGACCAGCATTCCCGTCTCGACTTCTCGCTGAAGCCAGGCGCGGTGAACGAATCCGTGACCGTCGAGGCGAACGCGGCGATTCTCGAAACCCAAAGCGCTGAAATCGGTAATGTTCGAACCGCTCAAGCGGTGAACGATCTGCCGATTAACGGCCGCGACTTTTTCGCCCTGACGTATCTGGCGCCCGGTTCCAGCAGCTCGGGATCCGGATACACGATGTCGCGCGGCGCCAGCAATCAGTTGGGATTACAAGGCGTTTCCGTAAACGGCATCCGCAACGGTGACAGTACGACCTACTTTGACGGGATCCAATCTCAGGATAACGAGTACGGCGCGATGATCCTGCTTCCCAATCAAGACGGGATTCAGGAGTTCAAAATGGAAACCAGCACACGGGACGCCACCACCGGACGCACCGGAGGCGCGGCCGTCAACCTAGTGACAAAATCTGGTGGAAATGATTTCCACGGCGATGCGTTCGAGTTCTTCCGCAACTCTGACCTGGACGCCAGGAACTACTTCGATCCCCCACAGATTCCTGCCTTTCATCAAAACCAGTTCGGCGCGAGCCTGGGCGGCAGAATTAAGCGTGACAAGACCTTCTTCTTTATCGATTTTCAGAAGGCGTTCACCATTCAGGGGCAGTCGTTTATCGCCACGGTCCCGACCGCGCTCGAACGATCCGGGAATTTCAGTCAGCTTGGTACGGTGATCAACAACCCTTACACCAGCCCGCGAACGCCCTTCCCCAACGCCACCATTCCAGCATCTATGTTGGCGAACAGCCCGATTGGCACCTCGATCGTAGATCTCTATCCGCTGCCGAACCTTCCCGGGTTAGCGAACAACTACGCTTCCAGTCCGCCGCGAACGCTCTCGCCGATTTCGGGTGACGTCCGCCTTGACGATCACATCACTGATAATGACTCGCTGTTCGCGCGCTTCAGCCGCAACCACTCCGGCAACATCGTCAATCCAGGCTGGTTCCCACAGTACGCGGGCGGACCGATTTTCCCGGGCGACTATACGACGGATGGCACCCAGGGCGTCATCGGCTACACCCACGTCTTCTCCCCGACGTTCTTGTCCGAGTTCCGGGCCGGCTGGTCGCGCATTATCAATACTGGCGTGAATTTCAATCAGGGCAGCAATTTCATGAACCAGATTGGGATCCCCGGGATCGACAACTACGGCTACCAATGGCAGGCGGTGGGAGTTTTCAGCATCACCGGCCCCTCCCAAGTAGGGGGCACCGGCAACATCCCGTTCGTGAAGGCGACCAACAACAAGCAGACCAGCTACCACTTCAACTGGATTCACGATCGTCATTCGATCAAGTGGGGATATGACTTGTTCCGGCGTGCCATGAACACGGTCCAAATGGGTTCACCTTCGGGAAGCTTCACGTTCAATGGCACCTATACCGGTACCGGCCTGGCAGACGCGCTGCTCGGATTGGACGCCTCGGCGGCCTTATCCGTCTGGCAGGAAACCGGAACCCGTCGTTGGGAGCACGGCCTATATCTCCAAGATGACTATCGCATCACGAACAAACTCACCCTGAACGCGGGAGTGCGGTGGGAGCTTGCGACACCCTGGTCGGAGATCCATAACCGGCTTGCGAACTTCATCCCGGCACTCGACAATGTCTACCTGGTCGATACGCCACAGAACCCATTGGGCACGATGTACCACGCGAATTACCTCGATTTCGAACCACGCTTCGGCCTTTCGTATCAATTGACGCCTAAGACCGTGATTCGCGCGGGCATCGGAATCTTCTACGATTTCACCAGCGAGAGTGTGAACTCACTGGGCAACAACAATGCCCCGATCGCCGGAAATCTCGCGATCACGAACTCGACGGGCGGCCTGCCGACCGTAGCCGGCAACATCCCGCTTTCTCAAGGTTTCCTTCCCTACCAGCCAATCGGAAACTTCGCGACCTTGGGATCAAGCGTAACCTTCTTCCCGACCAACGATCCGGATGCGAAGGTCATACAGCGCAACTTCTCCATCCAGCAGCAGCTCACTTCGGACACGGTTTTGACGGTCGCCTATGTGGGCACGGGCGGCACGCATCTGACGATCTACCCGAACATCAATCAGCCCGTACCGGGCCCGGGCGCCGCGGCTGCGCGCCGCCTCTATCCGCTCTTTGCCGGCATCACGGAGGTCTCGCACGGTGAAAGCTCCGATTACAACGGCCTGCAGGTGATCGCGGAACGCAGGTTCAACCATGGATTGGCGTTCAATGCCTCCTATACCTGGGGACATTCGGACGACATCACCAGCACCACAGCGTCCGGCAGTGTGCAGAATCCGCTGTGCGAAAAATGCGACCGCGGTCCCTCCGATTTTGACATCCGCCACAGCGTCCTTCTGAGTTGGAGCTATGAACTTCCTATCGGCAAAGGCAAGGCCTTCGGAAACAACTGGAGCGATCGGACTAACGCCGTCCTCGGAGGATGGAAGTTCAATAGCATCGACACGTTCCAGAGCGGTTCGCCGTTCACCGTCAACTGGGGCGTCAACACCGAGGGTTCCGGCGGCGGGACGCAGCGTGCCAACGTGATTGGTGATTACCACGTTCCAAATCCGAATCCCAATGAGTGGTTCAATCCGGCGGCATTCGGCGCGCCCGCGCAATACACCTACGGCAATTCGGGCCGCAACATCATCGTTGGCCCCGGCACCAATGAGATCGATCTGTCGCTCTTCAAGACGGTCCCGCTGACGTTCCGGGAAGGCATGCGCCTCGAGATCCGTGCCGAGGTTTTCAATCTGTTCAACAAACCACAGTTCGATAACCCGAACGAATCCGGAGCCGCGGCCGGAGCGGCGACCGCCGGAATCCCGGGCGCCGCGACGATTAGCTACGCCGGCAATCCGGCGTTCTTCCAACGCACGTCGCGGGAAATTCAGCTCGCCATGAAGCTGTATTTCTAAATCAACACGATCAACGAAAGACAGGCCGGTCGCGCAAGCGGCCGGCTCTTTTTTTCTTGACCTGTCTAAAGCTTAAGGGTTCATAGTAGCAACGGGAGATGTTGACGGTTACGAAGCTGGCTCGAAGTTGCGGGCTGAGCCGAAGCACGGTGCTCTACTACGAATCCATCGGCTTACTGAAGTCGGCTTCCAGGAGCCGGGGAAACTATCGCGTGTACGGCGCTCGAGATCTCCGCCGTCTGGAGCAGATCTGCATGTATCGTGGAGCAGGTCTCAAGCTCGGCGACATTCGAGCGATTTTAGATCGCCCCGAGAACGACGCAGCGTCGATCCTCAAGCGGCGGCTCGCCGAGCTGAACGCGGAAGTGGAGACCATGCGCCGCCATCAACGGGCGATCCTGCTGCTGATTCAAAACAAGGAGTCTTTCAGGAGAACCAAAGCCATGACCAAAGAAAAGTGGGTATCGATCATGAAATCGGCCGGTTTCACCGAAGCCGATATGCACCGGTGGCACGTCGAGTTCGAGCGATCCGCTCCGGACGACCATCAGCAGTTTCTGGAATTTCTGCACATCCCGCCGGAGGAAGCTCGCACGATTCGGGAGTGGAGCCGGAAGGGTCAGTGACCGGCCAAGCTGGACAGCAGAACGACCAGCACGATCAAGGTCACGACGATGTAGATCCGATCGCCTTCGCGGGCGAAAATACCCAGCGAAAGCGCTACGCGAGCCACCGGCGTGGCGATGAGGAGCAACAAACCTAGCTGGACGATCGCGAGCGCGTCCCCATGCGCCGCCGCCGTAGCAATGCCCACGGGCCCGCGGTAAGCCGCCGGCGCGGGCAGGAAGACATGATAGTCCGCCGCTTCGTGGCCGCGGGCGACGAGGTAGAAAATTCCTCCGCCCAGTACCACTGCCGCCGACAGTGCAACCCCGGTGCGCAATAGATCCGAAATCCACCGTTCGAAATCATGCTCCGAAGGAATCGCCATTTCAAACCTTCCTCAGAATGCCGTTATAGATCATTTCAATCGCGATGAGCGCCACCACGACTCCGAAAACCCGCCGCAGAACCAGCGTTCGTAATCTGACGAGGTGCCGTGCGCCCAACACGGAGCCCGCGACCACGCCGAGCATGACTGGCATGGCGATCCGGGGATCAATATAGCCGCGGCTAAGATAGATCCCAGCGCTGGCCGCGGCGGTGACTCCGATCATGAAATTGCTGGTGGTCGTGGATACCTTGAATGGAATGCGCATGATGCGGTCCATCGCGATCACTTTCAGAACTCCGGAACCAAGGCCGAGCAGGCCCGACATAATCCCGGCCCCGAACATCAAACCGAATCCGGCTTTCACGCCACGTGCATGATACTGCACTGGACCCTTAGGGCCCGGATAACTTCCCTCCAGCCGAAGTTTCACCGCGAGCCCGTCCGTTTCCGTCGCGGGCTCGTCCAGATCCGCGCCGTGAAGCGATTGCCAGGCCGACTGCAGCAGGACCAAACCGAAGATTACAGCCAGGGCTGAAGTGGGAGTTTTAGTCGCCAGAAAGGCTCCCACCAAGGCCCCGATGGTGGTCGCGACCTCGAGAAACATTCCAATGCGAATGTTGGTGAATCCTTCCCGAACGAACGCGGCCGCGGCTCCGGAGGACGTCGCGATGACCGACACGATGGTCGCGCCGATGGCGTAGCGCAGATCCACGCCGAGAAGCAGTGTCAGCGCCGGGGTGATGACCGCGCCGCCGCCCAGTCCGGTAAGCGCTCCTATGAATCCCGCGACCAGAGACACGCCAAAAACGATGCCGGTAAATTCCAGACTCGTCATCTAGACGGCGCAGCGGTCGCGGATTCCTCACCACCCTCTTTACCGGCCTCTTCGTCCCGGCCTAACAGCCGCAGCGCCACTGCCGTGACATGCTCGCCCGTAAATCCAAAATGTTTGAATATTTCCGCGCCCGGAGCGGACGCGCCGAAATGATCGATACCTATGATGGCTCCCTCGTCGCCGGTCCAGCGGTGCCAGCCGAAAGTGGCTCCCGCCTCCACCCCAACCCGCTTCTTGACCCGCTTCGGAAGAACAGCCTCGCGATAAGCTTCGGCCTGCGCTTCGAACAGGTTCCAGCTCGGCATGCTGACCACGCGCGCGGCGACCCCGTAGCTTTTCAGTTTCTCCTGGGCCTGCATGCACAACGACACTTCGGAGCCTGTCCCGATCAGGATCACGTCCGGATTGCCGCCATCCGCCTCGGAAAGAACATAAGCGCCTCGAGCGACACCCGGGTCCCGGGCCTTACTGCGATCGAGATGTGGAACGTTCTGCCGGGTAAGCGCGAACAGAGTCGGTCCCGAGTGCTGGATCGCGAATGCCCAGGCTTCGGCGGTCTCCGTGGCATCGGTGGGCCGGATCACAGTCAGGCCCGGAATCGCGCGCAAACCGGCAAGCTGTTCGATGGGTTCGTGAGTCGGGCCATCTTCTCCCACGCCAATGCTGTCATGGGTGAATACGTAAAGCGCCTTCAGGCCGCTCAACGCGCCCAACCGAATAGAGGGCTTCATGTAGTCCGAAAAGACGAGAAAGGTCGCGCTGAACGGCAACACACCGCCATGCGCGGCCATTCCGTTCACCGCCGCGCCCATGGCGTGCTCGCGGACGCCGAACGCCACGTTGTGACCCGCACGACCCCACACTCCGCCGACCGCGCCTTGGGTCCCGGGTCCGCCGAACTCGGAAGGCTGGAAATCGCCCAGTCCCTTCAGCGCGGTTTCGGTGGAAGGGTTGAGATCCGCCGACCCGCCGATGATATTGGGGATACGTTTCGCCAGAGCATTGAGCGCTGCGCCGCCAGCGATTCTGGTCGACACGGGCTTGTCGGTGGGCTTCCACGTAGGGAGATCGGCCGACCAGTTCCCGGGAAGATCGCCACGCATGATCTGCTGGAACTCGGCAAATTCGTTGGGAAACGCTTTTCTGTAGGCCTCGAGCTTTCTCATCCACTCATTCTGGTAGTTCGCGCCTCGTCCGATCGCATCCCGGAAATGATCTACTGCCTCCTGCGGCAAGTAGAACTTGTCCATGGTCGGCCAGCCGAGCGCCTTCTTCGCCGCCTGTAATTCCTCTTCACCGAGAGGGCTGCCATGCGCGGAAAAGGTGTCCTGCTTCTTCGGGCTGCCGTAGCCGATATGCGTATGCACCAGGATGATGGACGGCCGTGCTGTTTCCCGCTGCGCCGCTTTCAAAGCGTCGGCGACCGCGACGGTATCGTTACCGTCTACGATCGATTGTGTGTGCCATCCGTAAGCGTCGAACCGTTTGGCGACATCCTCCGTGAAGATCAGATCGGTCGACCCGGCCAGCGAAATGTGATTCTGGTCGTAAAGGTAAATCAGCTTGCCCAGGCGCAGATGGCCCGCCAGTGACGCTGCCTCGTGAGTGATTCCTTCCATGAGGTCCCCGTCGCCGCAAATCGAGTAGGTGTAATGATCGACGATAGCGTGTCCCGGACGATTGTACCGGGCGGCGAGCCAGGCTTCTGCGATCGCCATTCCAACGCCGTTGGAAAACCCCTGCCCTAGCGGACCAGTCGCCACTTCAACGCCGACCGTGTGACCGCGCTCGGGATGACCGGGAGTCTTGCTGCCCCACTGCCGGAACCGCTTCAACTCCTCGAGCGGGAGATCGTACCCGGTAAGATGCAGCAGGCTGTACAGCAGCATCGAGCCATGTCCGGCCGAAAGTATGAAGCGATCCCGGTCGAACCAGTTCGGATCGCGAGGGTTGTGCTTCAGGAAGCCATCCCACAGCGTATAGGCCATGGCGGCAGTGCCCATCGGCATGCCGGGATGCCCCGAATTGGCGTTCTGCACTGCGTCCGCCGACAGGATCCGGATCGTATTAATGCACAGGTCTTCGAGGGTCTGAGTAGTCGGAGTCATTGTAATTTCAACAAGCCCACCATAACCTGCGCGAAGCTATGTAGTTGGACGCTTACGCTTCGTTTCGTTTCAGGGACTATCGTTTCTTTTCCAGCGCGACCCTGCTCTCCACCTTCGGCCTCCAGATGCTTTCCCTGGCCGTGAGCTGGGATCTATACATTCAAACCAAATCCGCCGTGGTCCTGGGAAATGTCGGGTTTGTGCAGGTGGCGCCATTCCTTCTCTTCGCCCTTCCGGCAGGCCATCTTGCCGACCACTTTGACCGCCGTCGCATCATGATCTTCACCCAACTTCTGCTCATGGCGGCGTCGGCGCTGCTATTCACGTCGTCGCGCTCAGTGTTCCTGATCTATACGTGCCTGTTCCTGACGGCGACATCGCGTGCATTCCAGGGTCCCGCGCGAATGGCGATTCTCCCGCACGTCGTCCCCGTGGATGTGCTGCGCAACGCGATTACGTGGAACTCTAGCGCGATGGAGATTGCCAACGTAACAGGTCCCGCCCTAGCGGGGTTCATGCTTGCCTCGGTGGGGAGCAGAAGCGTCTACGTCGCCCAATTCATTTGCGCGACTCTCACGCTCGCCTGCTTCGCATTTCTCAGGCTTCGCGCCGAGCCCGACCGGAAAAAACCGGCTCCCAGTGGGCCGGCTATCGCGGAAGGCCTCAAATTCGTTTGGCGAGACAAACTTATCCTCGCGGCCATCTCGCTCGATTTGTTCGCCGTGCTGTTTGGCGGAGCCATCGCTCTTCTGCCCATCTATGCAGTCGAGATTCTACACACCGGTGCGAAGGGTC